>CAZNDR010000049.1:0-14217 GCA_964571835.1 uncultured Cytophagia bacterium
AGTCGGATGACATCAAAGACGGTTTTTAATTCGTCGTGAAGTTCTTCCTCCTCAGACAAGGTTTTAGGAATTTGTGCTGTCACTTGTTTGTTTAAAAAGGCGGCTTGGCTCTCTTGATGCGCGTTTGCTTGTCGACTTGAGATTGGCTGACGAAGCACTTCAGGGCTGGCACCAGCAGCAGCTTTATAGTGCTGTGCTATTTCAGAAAGGATTTTATCCATTTCATGAGTCTGGTTTTGAGGCGATGTATTATCCTGCGGGATGTTGTCTAAAGAATTGATATTGTCTGGGACATCACTATTGATGTCAGCGGTGAGATCAGCTTTTTTCTGTTGGGAATCCGCATTAGCTTTCTCATTGACAACTATTTCTGAAGACGGCACAATTAGGTCATTGCGGATCACTTCTGCCTCGCTGACCAAAGTTTCAGCCTTGTCATTATTTTTCATGTCGATTTGGAACAGCTCTTGAAGGTATTGCCCCAATTCATCAGCTAATTCCACTGAATAAGCGTGAGCCATCAAATATTCAACTAAATCAAGATAAACACCATTGGCGCCAACATATCGGTTTTCGGGATTTTTTTGCAGCATTTTTAATAAGACATGCTGAATCTCTGGAGGTATTTTTTTTTCAGTCAAGAGGTTGACATCAGGTTTTTGTTTGGCAATTTGCTGGATTGCTTCATTGACATCTGAGGCTGCTACCAGCCGACTCCCGACTAACAGCTCATAAAAAATAACGCCCAGGGAAAAAACATCAGTGCGTCGATCTACCTTGCCGCCGTTAACTTGTTCCGGCGCTAAATAGGGAATTTTGCCCGAGATGATAATTTGACCAGAAGCTGTCCTTTGGTGGCGTAACTTGGCCAGTCCAAAATCGATCAGTTTCACCTGGCCTGTCAGCGAAATCATCACATTAGACGGTGAAATATCTTGATGCACTAATTTAAGCGGCTGATTGGTGAGGGGATTTCGTTTGTTATGGGCATATTCCAGCGCCTTGCAGACTTCTTTGATAATATAGACACAAAAATCGATCGGCAGGGTTACCTGTCGCTTCTGGCATTGGCGCAAAATTCGCCCCAGATCGTAACCTTCGATAAACTCCATAATGATGAAATAAGCACCGTTTTCATCTTTGACCAAATCGTAGATGTGGACAATATTGTTGTGGCTGAGTTTGGCAGCATTTTTTGCCTCTGCGAGAAAAAGATCAACGTATGTTTCGTCTTGGAGTAGCGATGGTTCCACTGCTTTGATCGCGATAGGTTTATCAAAAATTCGATCGAATCCATAATAGACAATACCAAATCCCCCCTGCTTTATTTTTGAGGTGATTTCATATTTATGGCTCAATAGACGATTTTCTGCCTGCTGCATAATATTTCCTTCATGCAAATAATGTTGGTGAAATCATAGCAAACAAAAACGGCTTAAGGTAAAAATAATAGCGAGCTTAACATCGCAAATATTATGCCATTAAGCAGCCCACAGCGTCAGAAGTCTTAACTTTAGCAATTTTATTAAAATTGGTCGTTTTAAATAGGTTAGTTTTTCAGGTTTTTTTGTGTTAAGCTGAGGCAATGTTTCTTTGTTAGACGTTCTTATTATGCAGCCGGAGTGGTGGATTTCTGGCAATTAAAATATGTGTTTGACTTGGAGTTAGCAATTAGCAGCCATCATTTTATTGGGCAGAGGAACAGGACTAACTTAAATTATAATAACATCCCGTTCCTCTTATTCTGCGCAGTTACACTTTGGCTATCGCTACATTTTTCAGCAACACCAACAATACAAACTAGCGGTTCGACTTTTTTCTGGCTACCTTTGCAAATCAAAAAGCTTTTGCCACAACTCCTGATCTTCTGGTGTTTTTAGAATGGCTTGTTGGTACAGAGAGATAGCCTTGTTTTTTTCGCCGAGTTTGGCATAATAATCGCCTAAAAGATTCAGCGTTTGATAAACGTCTCGGCTTTTGGGGAAACGCTGCCGCAGCCGTTCCAGCGTCGTTTTGATGGCCGGATTTTTTTCGTAGCTAAAATTTTTCGAGCAGGTTGAAATGAGAAAGTTGAATGGTTCCAGTTCGTCATGCTGTGCAGGCATGATTTGGGAGGACAAGTTTAATTTCTCCAGGCATAATTTAGCATCGTTATTTTCAAAGCCTAAAAATGCTTGAGAAAAAGCGAGATAGCTTTGGAAAAGCGAATCACCATCGGCGGCGAGCAACATCCTGTCCAAATCGTTAATTCCCAGCTCAACTTCATGGTACTTGCCGTAAGCGGCGATTATATTCCAATAGAGCTCATCCTGGTTGCTTAGGTTGTCTTTTACATAATTTGAGGTCAGTTTGATGAGCTGTTCAAACAACCAGTCTGCTTTTTCTTTCTCATTGAGCTTGTTGAGGATGTAAATAGTTTTTGAAAGCGTGCCATTTTTTACGGCGTCAAAAACCTGGCTAACGCGCAGCGAATCTCGCCCGCTAATTTTTGCAGCAATAATCGAATCGGCATCAAAATAGGGCAGAAATTTTGCCTGGCATAAATCAAAAGCAAAGTAATCGCTCAATCGGGCACATGCTTTAGCCCATTCTTTTTTCAGTACGTGCTTGTCGGCGGCAGCGATAAGCTCATTGTTTGTCCGGGCAAGGTACTCGGTATTGCCTGAGGAGAATTGGACAATAGGCAGGTAAAGTTCACTGCCCAAAAGCTCTGGCGTTTTGCAAATATCGAAATAAGCCAAAACTGAAAAAACTGGATTGAAGTTAGGGTAAAGCATATTCTTGCCCAATTTGGAAAACTGATGGTTTTGGTAAGAAATCACTATATTTTTTTTGCTAATGCCATGAATAATTTCATGGACATCATTTTTCTCTTTTTCAGCTTCCGGCAGCTCGACGATTGTTTCTGGGTATTTAATGGAGAAAATAAGTTTATTTGGCTTTTGCCAACCAAAATAATTTTCGACATTATCAAACGTCAATTTTGTTTTTTGTCGCGTTTTCTGCTCAATCAACCAGAGATTTTTTCCTTTTTCCGCTTGTTGCAGATATGCCATCATAGTTCCGTCCGGCGACCAATCGACCTGGCTAATTTCTGTCTTGTTTTCGCTGATAAGTTGCAGATGCTTTCCTTGGGCATCGATCAGAAAAATATTATAGCCGACGTTTTGCTCCAGACCACTTTTTTGAATAAAAACTATTGTCGCACCATCTGGTGCCCATTGAAATTGGCTGATGCCTTCCCCCTGATAAATTTGCCTGGCTGTGCTGCCATCGGCATTTACCAGCCAGAGCCCAGTGGAATTTTTTGTGTCGCCGATCGCCAGATAAGCGATGCACGAGCCATCAGGCGACCATTGAAAGGAGACAACATCGCTGCGCCCCGTTTTCAAGACACGCCGGTTTTTGCCATAGACATCGACAGTTACCAGTTGTCTTTTTTTGCTTTTGTCGATCTCATGGAATAAAATCAGGTTTTGCTGTGGCGCCCAGCAGGCGTTGATAATTGAAGCAGTAGATTTTTCAGGCGCTTCGCTGGTCAAACAGGTGGATAAAGTGTAGCCCTTTTCAGTAATCGCATCAATGAACAGGTGACAGAGCCGTTGCTGCAATTTGATGTAGAGAAAATATTTACTATCAGAGGACCATCTGGGTGCAAAAAAGGCCGGCTTTTCTTGCCGAGCACTATCGACCACCGACACCTGAGAAACGTTATTTTCACTGACTCGAATGAGCAACAATTCTTGAGATTGATTGGTGATCATTAGTAATTTTTGTCCATCGGGCGACCAGCTTAAACTGTCAGCTGTTGGTTCATTTTCGTAGCAAGAAAAAATGAATAGACCAAATAGCAAAAGAACTAACAGCCTTTGGAAAAAATATTTATTTTTCATGATTTTTTTCTCCTTCACCTACTGGCATTAGCCGCTGATTGGCCAAGGCAGACCAACTGCTATTGGGATAGCTTTTCATTAAATATTCATATTCTGCTTGGGCTTTGGCGTCGTTTTTTAATTTGAATTTATAGATATCTGCTGAACGAAAAACAATACTCTGACAAATTTGATGATTAGGATATTTATCCAAAACAGATTGATAAGTTTCCAGTGCAGCTTCCCATTGCTCTTTTTGGCAATAGATTTCTGCTATGTTGAGAAAAGCGTGCAGCGCTTCTTTCGCGTCAGGGAAAAGTCCAACAAACTGGGTGTAAGCAGAAATTGCTTGCTCCCATTTATCAGTATGCAGATGATAAATTTGGGCCATAGCCAATAATACCTCACCTGCCAATGGGCTTTCGGGGTAGACAGTCAATAGCTTTTGATAGTAATCCAATGCTTCATCATAATGCTCAAAAATTTCATTCAACTTGCCTAATTTGTAGCAGGCCTTAGCCGCGTATTCGCTGTCCGGCGCCTTGATGAAAATTTGTTCATAGCTCTTTTTGCATTCAGCGATTGTAGCGATGCTTTTTAAAATATCATTTTCCATAGCTTCTGCTCTGTGGAAAAGAGCCTTTATTTCATCGTTTTTTGGGCAGGCGAGAAAGAGCGATATAAATGCCAAAAGCAAAAATATTTTTTTTTTCATCTTTCACCTCACTGAAATTTTAGTAATGCAATAGTTACTTCAAGAAATGCCAAAGGCTATTTTTTTATTAGCTGCCTAAGTTTACTAAAAGCCATGACTGCAAAGAGAAATAAAATTTTATTTGCCCAGCATGGAATAGCTGGAGCTTTGCCTGAGTTGCGTCGAAGGCTAAAATCCTTGTTACAAAGAGTTACCTGACTGGCAAAATCCACGATTTGAGATGCACTCATTCTATTTCAAAGATTTTTTTGAAAAGTAATTTTATCCTTTTGCTTTTGATATTTTTCTGCATAACGCTCTGCCAATGATGAGCGTGAAGCACCATCGGCTGGCACTTTGAAAACAGTTTGAGTTGTTGTATAGTCAGAAAATTGAATAGACTGCAGCGGAGAACGTCTGAATTGGAAAATAATAAATTCCAAGCCAATGAATAAAATCAAAGTAGCCGCAACAGCATAAATAATGTGCCGAAATCTCGGTTTGACTTTTTTATGAACCATTTGTAATCGATCAATTTTTTTCATCAATTCCCAATCAAAATTTTCTGGCAGCGCTTCAAATTTGAATTGGGACAACAAGCGACTGGTGTGGCGCAACTCGATTTCATGCTGCAAGCACGCCTGGCATTGACTTAAATGTTGGTGCATAGCCAGCAAATTCTTACGGTCTAATTCATGGTGCAAATAGGCTGAAAGATCATTCTGAACGGTTTTACAGCTTCTCATAATAATTACTCCATGTGAAAAAATGAGACAGACTGGCCAAGCCTTGCCAGGTGAAAAAGGAAAAATGATTTTTCTCGGTTGTTTTATTCATATCTGCCTGCTCTATAATTTAAAATCATATAATTGAACTTTTTTAGCAGATCATTAATGCGCTTAGCTGCAATAATTAATTATTTAATACCAAGCAAATCGAAGTCTTTTAAGAATTCTCTCATTTTTAATAGTGCATGATGAATCCGGGATTTTACAGTTCCCACCGGACAATTTTGAATCTCGGCAATTTCGCTATAACTCATCCCATGAAACTGGCAGAGCAGCAGCGCGGTTTTCTGGTTTTCAGGGACGGCATCAAGAGCTGTTTTCAATAATGCCTGTAATTCGAAATATTCGAGATGCTGGGCTGGATTGTTCGCTTCATTTTCGAGCTGATCGAGAAATCCGGCAGCATTTTCTGCTTCAGCGTTCACTTGTTCGCTTAGCGAAACAATTGAGGCTTTTTGTTTTTTGCGATGGTTATCAATGCAGCTATTTTGAGCAATGCGATACAGATAGGCTTTGAATTTGCCGTGCGAGACGTAGTGGCCGGCAGCTTGGAATAATTTGATGAACACATCTTGGGTTAAATCCAAAGCCTGTTCGCGATTTTTCACTTTGCTTAAAATGAATCGAAAAATATCCTGCTTGTACCGATTGACCAAAATGGTAAACGCATCTCGATCGCCGGATAAAAATTGCTGCCACAAAAAATCATCGCTAGTCTGCACTGTCATCTCCTGCTATCTATTATCAAAAACGTAGAATCTTGAGAATGGTTCAGTGACGAAAAAACTTTTTTGTGTTTTGATTATAAAAATGAAGTGTCGCCTGGGCTGACCTGATCAGCAATCCTCCATTTTGCAAAGCATCGGAAAATAGGACTGGTTACTTTTTTGTTGACATTCAGAAGAATATTCAATATATTGGAGTCAATTGAAAGCTCTTTTTTAGAATGAATATTGGGAGTTGATTTCGATGAAAAAAATATTATTGTTGGCAAGCTCGTTTTTAATGATATTTATTATCTTTCGCTGCAGCACCACAGGACAAATGGCTAAAGGTGATAAAAAAAGCGACAGTGAAAAAACGGGCATTATCAATGAAAATTTTGACCTCTCGTTGCTGGATGACAATGAACTCGAATTTAAAAAAACTATTTCTCCAGAATCGAAATCGGATAATATTGATGACCTACTTGATTCACCTCAATTAAAACCATTGCCCGACGAAATGGATGGCTTCAGGGTGCAAATTTGTGCTATCTCTGATGAAGAAAGGGCAAAGCAAGTGCAACGTGATGCCATTATTCAATTTATCGATGAAGAAGTCTATCTTGAATATCACGCTCCCTATTACAAAGTCCGCATTGGCAATTGTCTCACCCGCTTTGATGCAGAACAGTTACAAGAATTAGCTATGCAGAAGGGATTCCAAGATGCCTGGGTGGTCAAGACAAAAGTCAAGACAAAGATTAAAAAGGAAACCACGCCTGATAAGATGAATGAAGCCCCTCCCAATTAAAGATGTCGCCAGCACGACAACTTAATTTACATCCATATTCCCGGCATTTTGTTTTTTATCATTCCTTCCTAACGCAGATTTAAAGAAATATCACCATTAGATTCTTTTATTTTTCAAATTTTTCATTTGGAAAATGGACAAAAATTTATTAAATTAGCCGACATTTTTTTGAGGAGAATCTTTATGTCTGGACATTCAAAATGGAGTACCATAAAACGCAAAAAAGCCAAAACTGATGCACAGCGGGGGAAGGCTTTTACTAAAGTCATCAAGGAAATTACCATTGCCGCGCGTCGGGGCGGCGGTGATGAAGCATCAAATCCAGCGTTGAGGCAGGCAATTTTGAGTGCTAAAGCCGTTAATATGCCCTTTGTCAATATCGACCGGGCGATCAAAAAAGGTACGGGTGAGCTGCCTGGGGTGATGTATGAGGAAGTTACCTATGAGGGCTATGGGCCAGGTGGCACTGCGCTGCTGATCGAGGCGCTGACCGATAATAAAAATCGAACCGTTGCTGAAATTCGGCATCACCTTTCCAGACACAATGGCACTTTGGGTGAGTCTGGCTGTGTCTCCTGGATTTTTGAAAAAAAAGGAATCATTGCCGTTAAGGCAGGCGGAATTTCAGAAGATGAATTGATGGAACTGGTCTTAGAAGCCGGCGCAGAAGATATGACCTGCGATGGTGAATTTTTTGAGATTATTACCAGTCCAACTAATTTTGAAGAACTGAAGCGGGCTTTAGCAGAAAAACAGATCGCCATGGAATCGGCTGAACTCACTATGCACGCCAAGAATACTGTCAAAGTCGGTGAAAAAGATGCCGAACACTTGCTCAAGCTCATGGATATTTTGGAAGAGCATGATGACGTCAATAACGTTTATTCTAATTTTGATATCGATCCGGCTATGCTTGAAAAATTAAGTGCGGCAGAATAAGCGCAAATTCAATCAATCGATAAGGTAGCCCGTGCTGATTCCTTGACCAGGCTGAGAATCAGCTAATCATCAGCGAGCACAAGTTGAAATTTTTTTCAGATGAGGCGAATTATTTTTGTCAAATTAAGGAACTGAAAAATGATTATTGCCGGAGTTGATCCGGGTGTACAAAATACCGGCATTGCCGCATTAGAATATCACCAGGGCAAAGTAGCACTTGTTACTTTCAAGAATATTCAGACCAATAAAAATGATGCTTTTGAAGTAAATTTGCGAACGATTTACGATGGTGTTTTTCAGTTCCTGCAGAAATATCAGCCTCAGCGGGTTGTTTTTGAAGAGGTCTTTTATTCGAGAAATGTAAAAGTTGCTTTGAAAATGGGACACGCACGCGGTGTAGCCATGCTGGCAGCAGCACATGCACACCTCCCAGTGAGTGAATTTTCACCTCGCGAGATCAAATTGGCAATCACCGGGAATGGCAACGCCGCAAAAATTCAAGTGCAGAAAATGATCGGTCGTTTGTTAAATTTATCAACCATCCCAGCAAGCTTTGATGTGACGGATGCTATGGCGGCTGCTTATTGCTATTGTCAAAGAAAGGTACTTAACTAATTTGCCGGCGCAGCAAATGGTGGTCATGACAAACTAAGCTTTCCTAGGTTAACCGAACTCATCTTGTCAGCGCTGAAACTTAGCTCGGCAAACCAGGGCTGAAATGTGACTTTGAGTTGGTTCAAAGGGCAAGATCATCTTTCAGATAAAAGCCAATGCAGAAAATGCTGAGAATTTATGATGCCTACAAATAATTTCACGAGCGAAAGAATTATCTTGATGCAGACAAAGAGCAAGTCAAACAGGATATTCAACAATGGCGCTGGTCAGGTAATTAAACCGATAGCATTAAAATTTATATGATAAGCTATTTGCAGGGAATACTGGTTCATAAATCTCCAACCAAATTGGTAATCGATGTCAATGGCATCGCTTTTGAAGTTCATATTACCTTACCTTGTTATGAAAGCCTGGAAGAAATTGGCAAAAAAATCAAAGTCATCACTTATCTTCATGTGAGAGAAGATGTTTTGCAGCTTTATGGATTCAAGACGAATTCTGAACGTGAGCTTTTTTTACATCTCATATCGGCACCGGGCATCGGACCAAAAAAAGCGCAGGTGATTTTATCCAGTGTCACCGCTGCACAATTGCAAAAATATATTGTGCAAGAGAATCTGAGCGCATTGACCTCGCTTTCAGGCGTTGGCAAAAAGACCGCTCAACGACTGATTGTGGATTTGAAAGATAAGGTTGTCAGTATTGGTGAGGATTTTGATAGGATTCCCAGCAAAGGCGAAGAGTTGCCAGCTATTGATAATCTGATTGAGGAGGCGGTTGCTGCACTTACGTCATTGGGATTTAATAAAAATAGCGCACAAATGGTGGTGCTAAAAGTTGTCCGACAGCGAAAAAATGAGATAAGCCTTGAAGAGCTCATCAAGCAAGCGTTGCAGCAATTATAACGAAGATAGTTTAACTATGGACGAAAAAGAAATACATCGGACAGCCAATCCAGAACAGTTCGAAGATGAAGTGGAATTTGATCGAACCTTACGCCCGCTTACGCTCGATGATTTTGTCGGACAAGAAAAATTAAAAGAGAATTTGAAAGTCTTTATTCAAGCCACGAAAAGTCGGGGCGAGGCGCTTGACCATGTGTTGTTTTACGGACCGCCGGGATTGGGTAAAACGACACTAGCACATATTATCGCTAATGAACTAAATTCCAATGTTCGAATGACTACTGGGCCGGCACTGGAAAAACCGGGTGATCTGGCTGGTGTGCTGACTAATTTATCAGAAAAAGATGTTTTCTTTATTGATGAAATTCACCGCTTGAACCGCACGATTGAAGAATATCTTTATCCAGCATTAGAAGATTTTAAACTTGATATCATCATCGACAAAGGCGCTAATGCGCGAACGATTCAGTTGAATCTGCCTCACTTCACTCTGGTAGGTGCAACCACGCGGGCAGGATTACTGACTTCACCGCTGCGGGCGCGTTTTGGCGTGGTGGGACGGCTGGATTTTTACTCGGTGAAAGAATTGGGAAAAATTATCAAACGTTCAGCAAAAATTCTGAACATCACGATTGATGCTGACGCTGAAGTTGAAATAGCCAGGCGATCGCGCGGCACGCCACGAATTGCCAATCGACTGTTACGTCGGTTGAGGGATTTTGCTCAGGTCAAAGGTGATGGAACGATTACCTTAGCGGTGGCACGAGCCTCGCTTCATCAATTAGATATCGATGAAAAAGGCCTCGACGAAATGGATAAGAGAATTATAAGCACCCTGATCAGCAAATTTAATGGCGGCCCGGTGGGAATCAATACCTTAGCTTTAGCAGTGGGAGAAGAAAGCGATACCTTGGAAGAAGTTTATGAACCTTATCTGGTTCAACAAGGTTTTTTGAACCGAACCTCAAGAGGCAGGTTGGCGACGGAGATCGCTTACAACCATTTCGGTTTTAAATTTAAATCAAGTAGTCAGACAAAATTATTTTGAGGAGTATGATTTATGAAACTTTCTGACTTGAGATATAATCTACCCGAAAGACTAATTGCTGAATATCCGACTGAAAAACGCGATCAATCGAAATTGATGGTTTTGGATCGAAAAACGGAGTCGATAGCAACGAAGGTTTTTAGCGACGTCATCGACTACATGAATAATGGAGATTGTCTGGTCATAAATGAAACGAGAGTTTTTCCAGCTCGTCTCATGGCGACCAAAGATAAAACCGATGCCCAAGTGGAAATATTTTTACTTAGAGAATTGGAGAACAGCTTGTGGGAGGTACTGGTCAAACCGGCCAGAAAAGTGAGAGTGGGCAACCGACTTACTATTGCTGAAGGCGTTTATTGTGACGTGATCGATAATACCGTCTCTGGCGGCAGAGTGGTAAGATTTTTTTATCAGGGAAATTTTTTTGACATCGTAGAACAATATGGAAAAACGCCGCTACCGCCTTACATAAAAAGAGAATCTGAAGAGAAAGATAAAGAACGCTACCAGACCGTTTATGCGAAAACCAGAGGCGCAGTAGCTGCACCCACGGCTGGACTTCACTTTACCAAAAAAATGCTGGAGCGAATTGAAAAAAATGGTGTGAAAATTGTCCCAGTCTTGCTCCATCTGGGATTAGGCAGTTTCCGTCAGGTCATGGTGGAAGATTTAAGCCGACATAAAATGGATTCTGAGTATTTTGAAATTAGCGAAGAAGCGACCAAGATAATTAATGAAACTATTAAAAATAAAGGCAAGGTCATTGCCGTGGGGACCAGTAGCGTTCGAGTATTGGAGTCAGTGGTGACAACGGAAGGCTATGTGAAACCATTAAAAGGCTGGACTGATAAATTCATTTATCCACCTTATGATTTTAAAATTGTGGATAGGCTGATCACTAATTTTCATTTGCCCTGTTCTACGCTGTTGATGTTAGCATCCGCCTTTGCAGGCAGGGACTTTCTATTCCGTGCCTATCAAAAAGCAATTGACGAGAAGTGGCGTTTTTATAGCTACGGCGATGCCATGCTTATTATTTGATGAGGCAGGCGGTGAGTCTTTGTGCAATAATCGCTGGCGGAGGACGCGGCGTTCGCATGGCAACTGCTGTGAACAAACAGTTTCTGGAAATAAATAATAAGCCGATTTTTGCTTTTACCATTGAGAAGATAACTTCCTGCTCGCTGGTGGACGCGATAATTTTGGTGGTACCGAAAGAGTGGATAAATTTTGTCAGCAGTTCGATAGTAGCAAAGTACCATTTTTCAAAAGTATCAAAAATAATCGCTGGCGGCGCCACCAGACAGGAGTCGGTGTTAGCTGGGCTTAATGAATTGGATGAAGCAGTTAGTTTTGTTTTGATTCATGATGCGGTCCGTCCCCTGATAAAACGACAAACAATTGAATTGGTCATAAAAAAAGGCATGGAAACCGGCGCGGCTATTGTTGCTGTTCCAGCAATGGACACGATAAAAAAAGTGAATGATAGCTCTATCGAATGCACCTTGAATCGCCAGGTTATTTGGCTGGCTCAGACACCACAGGTTTTTAAAAAACAGCTTATCTGTCAGGCTTACCAGCAGGCGATAAACGACAATATTTCTGCGACGGATGATTCCGCCCTGGTGGAACAGATGGGGATTTCAGTGCGGGTTGTGGAAGGCGATTATTCCAATATCAAAATTACCAAGCCAGCAGATTTGCGATTGGCAGCATTTTATTTGAACGAACTGAGCAACGAATAATGAGAATTGGTTTTGGTTACGATGCTCATCGACTGACAGGTGATAGAAAACTTATTTTAGGCGGCGTTCACATCCCGTTTGATAAAGGATTGTTGGGGCATTCCGATGCCGATGTATTAGTGCACGCCATTGGCGATGCATTACTGGGCGCGGCTGCACTCGGCGATTTAGGGGTATATTTTCCACCGACTGATCCACAGTATAAAGATATCTCCAGCTTAATTTTACTGCAAAAAATTTATAAAATGCTGACCATCCGCGGCTTTGGCATCGACAATGTCGATGCCACTATTGTTGCTGAGCAACCGAAATTGAATCCTTTTGTTGGACAAATGCGCCAGAATATTGCTGATATTTTGGGATGTAAGGTTGAAAAGATCTCGATAAAAGCCACAACCACTGAAGGATTGGGATTTGCAGGCAGCGGGGAAGGCATGGCGGCCTATGCTGTGTGTGTGATTGAAGAATTTAAGTAGCGGTCAAAGACCAATAAAAAATTCTGTTACAAATTAAGTTCACTGTTTTGAATAATAGTTTGACTGCTCAAAGGCATTAAAGTAATAGACGCTCCTGCTCTTTGCCAGTGATTAACAGAAAAGCGTATAGTATTTGATCTAATTTATTATCGTTTGGTGTCAGCCAGATGGCTGATTCGCTTTCTGCGTAAGGGTTGGTGGGGAAATTATATGTTGGATTTTCCTTGTGAATTAAAGATATCAAGTAGGTAAAAATGGAAACGAGAGTTCGATTTGCGCCGAGCCCAACTGGTCATTTGCATATTGGCAATGCCAGGACTGCTATTTTAAACTGGTTGTTTGCCAAACATACCAAGGGAACATTTATTTTGCGGATCGAAGACACGGATCCAGAAAGATCCGTTGAAGAATATATTCAGCAGATTTATGATGATTTGAAATGGTTAGGTTTATGCTGGGATGAAGGCCCGGATGTGGGTGGCAAGTATCAGCCTTACCGTCAATCTGAGAGGCTCAGCCTTTACCAAAAGCACGCGCAACAATTATTGGCTGAAGGGAAAGCCTATTATTGTTATTGCACGCCTGACGAGCTGGACAATATGAGGAAAGAAAGTCTGGAAAAAGGGGAGACCGGTTTTTATAATCAAAGATGTCTTCATTTGACTACCAAAGAAAAAGAAAATTTCCTTGCGCAGGGAAGGAGGCCGGCGATTCGGTTCAAAGTGCCGGAAAATTGTGAGATCAAATTTTTTGATCTTGTTCGAGGTGAGTTAAAATTTGATTCCGCCAATATTAGTGATTTTGTGATCATGCGCGGCGAAGGCATCCCGACCTATAATTTTGCTGCTGTGGTCGATGACGGATTGATGAACATTAGCCACGTCATCCGTGGCGATGATCATGTTTCCAATACGCCCAGGCAAGTGTTGCTGTACGAAGCTTTTGGTTTTTGCCAACCTAAATTTGCCCATATTCCGATGATCCTTGGTGGAGACCACACTCGGTTATCAAAGCGACATGGCGCCACCTCGTTGGATCAATATCGGAGCAAGGGCTATCTTCCCGAGGCGTTAGTAAACTTTTTAAGTTTATTGAGCTGGTCATCGGCGAGCGGAGATGAGCTTTTGTCCATAGATCGCTTGATCGAAGAAATCGATCTTGACCGGATAACGAAGTCAGCCGCGGTTTTTAATATCGACAAATTGAACTGGATGAATGGTTGTTATATTCGGCAAGCCACCGTGGAACGTCTCACGCAATTGGCAATTCCCTATTTTAAAAGAAAAAATTTTCCTATCGCAGATGCGGAAAAAATAACAGCCATTGTTTCGGTGCTGCAAGAAAAAATTGATTATTTGGAACAGATAGCCGATCAGGCGATAATATTTTTTCAAGAAAAGGTTAATATTGAAAATGCAGAAGCCAAATCAATGATTCGACAAGACAGCACCCAAAAAATATTTTGGTCGTTTTTGCGGGAATTGGACGTTATTGAACATATCGACCGAGATATTTTTCGCCGAATTATGAAAGCTGTCCAGACCGAGACTGGAATCATGGGCAAAAATTTATGGATGCCTGTCAGAATTGCGCTGACTGGTTTTATGCACGGTCCAGATT
>CAZNDR010000050.1:0-8551 GCA_964571835.1 uncultured Cytophagia bacterium
TACAAATTAGCATCAATAATTTTTTCAATTTTGATTGGAAATTAATTTATAATTTAACTCGACTCACATTTCAGCCCAACAAAAATTAAGCGCACTTTAAACGCTGTATCATCGCGATTGTTAAAATTTTTATTTACCTAAATTTGGAGCTCATCAAATAAAATAATTTATTTTCATAAAATACTATTTTTGCAGCCATCAATATAGATGACTTTAGCATTGGCTTAATCGATTGCGAAAACGATTAAGCTAAAGATAAGAAAATTTTTTAACATTGTCAAGACATTTTATAATTTTTTTCTGATCGGCTTTCTTATCGAGCCTTTGCGCTGCTAACAATGTTCTCTCTTCCCCTGCTAAATTTTGCTTATTCAGGCGATTGGCAGTTTTGCCATGGCGCAATCAACATCTTAATTCGTTCGGCTAGCATTCACAAAGTGATGGGAAATGATTTGAGTATCCAAATACAGATGCTTGTCGATATCAGTTTGTTCTTTCTTGTCAATAATATCCACAATCAATTCTACCGATTTTTCTCCCATCGAATGCGGATATTGGACAACAGTTAAAAAGGGAACGCCTAAGCGGTGAACGACATCATTGTCGCCGAATTCGGCCAACATGACATCTTGAGGGATGGATAATCCTGCCTCAAGGATGGCTTTGCCTGCTCCATAAGCTATCAATCCGCTAACGCAGATGACGCCGTCAAAGCTGAGTTTAGATTGCAAAAATTTTCTCATTTTTGTATTGGCGTCTTCAATGGTTGTTCGACAATTAATGACCAATTCAGGAAGATAAGCGATATTATATTTATTGAGCGCATTCACATAACCTTTGTAGCGCCCTTTAGCGACGAATAGATCATCTAACGGTCCAATGAATACGAGCTTTTTTCGACCGGCTTTTAAAAACTTGTCCATCAATTTTAGAGCTGCAGCTTCATCATCGATGGTTACTGAGCAAAATTCAAAACCTTCAATGATTCTATCGAAAAAGACGAAAGGTATGCCTCGGTTTCGGATCTGCTTGATTAACTTAATATTTGCTTCGCCGGGAGCCGAGGCGAATAGAATGCCATCGACATTGAGAGCGGAGAGAAATTGCAAATTCCTTTTTTCAATTTCTTCATTTTCATCATGAACCATGATAATTGTTTCGTAACCGCTAGCGCGTGCCTTTTCATAAATGCCTCGAGTCAGTTCGGCAAAAAAAGAGTGAGCCAAATCTGGAACGATGATGCCCAAAATATGGCTTCGTCGCCGAATCAAGGTCCGAGCCATAATGTTTGGCTGATAGCTCAACTCTTCGGCTTTTGCTTTCACCCGTTCACGCGTTGCGGTTGAAATGTCTGAACTGTCTCTTAAGGCTTTGGAAATAGTCGCAGGAGTTAATTCCAGTAGTTGCGCAAGAGTTTTTAGCGTTACCGGCTTTTTATGATGGGTCATATCAAATCCATAACATTTTATGAATGGTCAGATTCTTACCCATGTATCAACGTTGGTCAAGAAGTAAATTCGAGAAAGATGCTTCCAAAAAATATTTTTTTCCGCCTTTCCCACGCTAAAAAATTAGCTGTCAGACAAGGCAAAATGACTTAATCGTTTTCGAAAACCTTTGAGAAACATAATAAAGAATAAGAAAAAAGTCAAGAAAATTTTTTATTAATTTTTGAGAGCTCAGCCAGAAAACATCATCACGCCGACCAGTGTGTCGCTGGCATTTGCTTCTATCAAGCAGCTTTGCACGAGACAAAAAGATAATTATGATGCACTCTCCACTATTTTTTTTGACAAATAAATTGTCTTGCCAAAAAAATTGTTAATTTAAAACAAAACCACCATCTTTTTCGTGTGCTGGCTTTGTTCAACTGCAAGTTCATAAAAATAAATACCACTGGCTAAATCAACGACATTTACTCTCAACTCATGGTTGCCCGCTTCAAAAAATGCATTAGCCAGCGTTTTGACCAATCTGCCGTGCCCATCATAAAGAGTCAATCGAACAAATGCCCTGTTTGAAATTTCAAAAGGAATAGTAGTGGCTGAGTTAAAGGGATTGGGATAATTCTGTCCCAGATTAAAGTAATGCGGCGGAGCAAAAGTTATCTGGACCAGGCTTGAATAATTGAAAGTGCCATCGTAATCGATTTGTTTCAACCGGTAATAATAGCTCCCAACATTGACATTTGTATCGAAAAAAATATAGTTTTGCTGGACCATGGTTGTCCCGTTGCCGGCAGCAAAACCGATTGTTGTGAACGATTTTCCATCTTCACTTCTTTGTATTTCAAAGCCGTAATTATTGCTTTCGCTAGCTGTCTTCCATAACAATTCAGTCAAACCATTTTTGGCATTCACACAAAAGGAAACTAATTCCACTGCAACCGGCGCCTCGTTTTCATAACAGCCAATATCGTAATCACTATTGAAAGGTCGATTTCTTCCGTCAAGGTCTTTAGCTGGCGCACCCGTTACAGTGCCAGCATCGATGGCTGGACTATTCTGCTGCAAATGATAATTTCCCATCGTACCAAACGCCGGCGAGATAAAAAGCGGATCACTATAACTATTTCCGGCTCCAATGTTTGCTACCTGCTGGGAATCATAACTGGTTCCACCATGTATTAACACTGAACTGGTATTAGGGAAATAATATAAATTGTACTCAAAGGTGCGATTGACACCACTGGCAAGATAAATAGAGGCATTGGCGCCCCGGCTGCTGAAAATGGTATTTCTGCAAATCAGGTTGATGGGCAAAGACGGATGATCATACTGAACATACATGACGTAATTCTTGCCAACATAATCATCTACCGTCACATTTATAACTTCAAAGTTGGCATAACTGGTCTGAGTATCAATGACGATGGCGGCCCATGGTGTTGCAGTCGCATCGCCATCTCCCCGGCCATAAATGAGGCAATTGGTCACCTGGCTACCGGTCCCCCATAGTTTGACACCATCGGCAAAATTGTTCGCCACAATACATTCATGAATATTGGTATTTTCCGCTTTCGAGTCAATGCCATCTCCGCGATTGTGTTCGACCGTTGTACCAACAATTTCGATGGGTCCTGAAGATGGCTCGATGCCAAAACCATCGGGACGGTCATAGGGTCCCGGTCCCGAGCTGCCCTGATAATAATGTCCAGAATAGGCAAAATAACAATTCTGAATTGACACATCACGCCAACCGCCGGACTGACCTGTCGGTCCACCAACAGCACCAAAACCACAATAGGCGACTTGACAATTCAGAAGCTGGAAATCAAACGTGTCACCAAAGTCAATGCCAAATTCATCCAGATGATGAATGTATAAATCTTTCAACACTATATGATTTGCCGGATTGCCGACCGCTGAAATGCCGTCTCTAAAGTTGGCTCCGTTATTGCTTGTTATGTCCAGATTCTCGATGCGAATGTAATCTTTGCCCGCCAAATCGATGGCAACTAACAAATTATCGCTGCCAGCTAAAATTGGTCGATTGCCAATTTCTCCTTTTATGGTAACCCAAGCGCTCGCATTGCCTGATGGCGGAATAATGATGTCACTATCAAATTGGCTCAATGAATAGGTGCCGCCTTTAATTATCAATACATCGCCAGCTTGAATTTGTCGGGAGGCATAGCCAGGTGTTGCCCAGGGATTTTGTTCTGTGCCGGAATTTGAGTTGTTTCCTGTCGGAGAGACGTAATAGGTGGCAGCATTTAGCGTAATAAAGCTAATGGTAATTCCAAAGCAGATTGCTCTCCATCTAAATGTGATGGATGATGCTCCTTTGAGTAAATCACTCATTTTCTTTTCCATAGTTTGTGCGCCTGGTTTTATTTAGGGTTTGCTAATAGTCCTGGAATATTGAGATACTTGCCAATCTTTTTAACAGCAAAGTTGATATTTCTGATTGTTTTGGTTTGCTTTCAATGTGCTCCGTGAGAGAATTTTACTAGAGATAATGCGAACCTCCCTCTCGTAGAGAATAGCATCCATTTTTTCGAAGATGCTTAGAAGTTGCTCTCGTTTCATTGCAAAGCAACCGTTTCATATTCTGCATCTTCAGGTACTCCCTTTATCGCATCCTCTCGCCGATCTATTTAAATCAGATTTATGGCATTTCGTAAATTTTGCGAGCATTCTTTTTTGGTTGGTCCCAGCCAATTTGCACCAGGGATTTCGGGGCAATCAGCAAGGAACCATGTTCCATCACGCTCTACTATGGCTGTGAATTCATTAATCATTATCAACCCCACCATTAATGATAACTTCTTTTAATTATTACATAATTCATTATATCAACATGCTTATTAAATGTCAAGCAAATTTTTCTAAATCGTGTTTTGAAACAATATCATTGATGATTAGTTAAAATTTTGTTTACAAAAATCCATGTCTGCTTTGATATTTTAAGATGACTCTTTAAAGGTCAATTTTGCATTTTCAAAAAACAACAAAAAGAGCTTTGTGTTTGAACAGTAAAAATCAGAACCTGTTAAGCGAGATTCTTTTTTGGTTGAAGCTGATTTAATCATAAGAAATGCTAGCCAGCTTATTTGCCCTATCGAAAATAACCAAGGTGTCAGCGAACTGCAAATTATCGATAATGGTGCGGTAGCAGTAAGTCAGGGCAAAATAATTGACTACGGCAAATCGCCAGAGATCATCCGGCAATTCGCTAGCAAAAAAATCATCGATGCTTCCAGCAAAGTGGTAGCGCCAGGCTTTGTTGATGCGCATACCCACCCGATTTTTTTTGGCACGCGGGAGAATGAATTTGAGCAGCGCAATGCAGGCAAAAGCTACGCTGATATTGCCAAAGCCGGCGGTGGCATACGCTATAGCGTTCGACAAGTGAGAAATGCTTCCAAAGAGCAGCTCGTCGAATTTGCGCTGCCCCATCTCGACCATTTCCTGCAGCACGGCACAACCACTATTGAAGCCAAGAGCGGCTATGGTTTGACTTTGGAAGACGAGATTAAATCATTGGAAGTGATTGAGGAATTGAACCATCTTCATCCAATAGATCTGGTTCCGACTTTTTTAGGTGCTCATGACATTCCCGATGAACATCGAGCTAATCGACAGGCTTATATTCAAAGTATCATCAATGAGATGATTCCCAGAATTGCCGAAAGAAAATTAGCTGAATTTTGTGATATTTTTTGTGAAGAAAACGTTTTTAATGTGCAAGAAGCGGAAACAATTTTGAGCGCTGCTCACGGAGCGGGATTGAAATTAAAGATGCACGCTGATCAGTTGTCAGCCAGCGGTGGTGCCGAACTGGCTGCTAAACTGAAGGCTGTGTCAGCTGATCATCTGGATTACATTAGTCTGCGAGCAATAGAGCAAATTAAAATGTCTGGCACAATACCTGTGCTGTTGCCGGGCGCGGTCTTTTTTCTGGGCTTGCAGCATTACGCACCGGCAAGAAAATTAATCGATTCTGGTTTGTCAGTTGCGCTGGCAACTGATTTTAATCCCGGTACATGCATGACCCAATCCCTGCCTTTGATGATGACGTTGGGCTGCATATACATGAGAATGACTCCCGACGAGGTCTGGCTGGCAACTACCTTGAATGCCGCCAAAGCTATTTCGCGAGAAAAATCAATTGGTCTAATTCAGCCGATGGCACAAGCTGATTTGGTAATTTGGAACATGCCCACTTATAAATATTTGCCGTATCATTTTGGTGTAAATTTGGTGGATCAAGTTATCAAAAAAGGCAGATCGGTTTGGAAAAGCACTTAACGCATTGAGGAGCTTCATGAACAAATTTTATTTTTTTCTGATCTTCACAGCAACCGTTATATTATTCCTTAGCTGCGAAAAAAACAAGTCCCTGCCCAGCTCTTACGAACGAATCATCGGCAATAACGAAGGCTTGATTGCTGATACGACATTAACACTGAGTGCTGGTTCTGAAAAATATTATAGCCAAAAAATTAATACCAGTAGCAGTGAAGAATTGCTGCTTGGTGCTTATGAAGGCTACAAAGCAGGAATTTATCTGTCTTTCTCTCCTCCTGGAGATAGCCTCACTATCACTGCCGCAGATTTGGTGCTGGCGGTCAAAGGCAGAACCGCACCAGGTGATACCTCATTCTGGAATTTGCCCCATCAGGCTACTGTTGAAGTATTTCTCGCTGACACCTCATGGGATTATGATCATCCGCCTCTCAAAGACTATAATTATCGCTTAAGCAGCTCTGTCATTTATTCTGATTCATTAAACTCTATTTCCTTTCCGCTAGATACGCTACTACTCAACCAATGGAATGATAGCACATCGACAATCAAAAATTATGGTTTCTGGCTGGAAACCAGTGATGCCGAATTTATGCAGCTTTATTATTCGCTGGAAAATTATAATGCAACTTATACTCCTCGTTTAAATATCAATTGTTCCTTCAAGGATACTCAGCAGACTCTTCAGGATACTAATAAAACTATCTATGCACAAGCCGACGCTTTTCTCTTGCTTAATTCTGAACAGGATTTACTTCTCAATCCAAACCTGCTTTACCTGGGACAGGGACTGGCATTTCACAATATAATCAAATTTGATTTCTCACTTTTTGATTCGACTACGCATATCAACCGAGCAAAATTGGATTTTACCGTTAATCGAAGTTTTTCCATTCGGGACTTGACAGGGATAGAAAATGCTGTTATCTATCGATTATCAGAAGAGTGGATTGAAGGGACAATTATCGATGGGCAAGTCGGCGCCAGCTACCTGGTAACAGTTACCGATAGCACCATTAGTTTTGATATCGGACCTACCATTCAGGCGATAGTGGATAATCAATATGCAAATTTTGGTTTTCTTCTAAAAGCCCAAAATGAAAATCAGACTATTTCTCGTATTGCCTTTTATTCGTCACAAGCCGATTCCATTTTGCAGCCAAAATTGACCATCTACTACACTGTTCCTGCAAAACAGAATTATTAACCGATTGAAAAATATTCTTTAAATTTAGTGGAGCACTTAATAATGAAGAAAAATATTCTTTTCCTTGCCTTGATGATAATAGATTGGTTATTCTTATGGCCTGCGTTATGGGCACAATCATATTACAATACGATGGAATTGGGAAATCTTTTATACAGCTCCGATGCTCAGGCAATGGGTATGGGCGGCACTTTCATTGCTGTCACCGATGGTTTCCAGATCAATATAATCAATCCGGCTGGGTTAGTTTTTACGCCCGTGACCAGGCTTTCCGGTGATTTTGTGCATCAGGGAATTTGGAGCAAATCCAGACAAGGAACCGGTTTCAGCAAATATACCAACCTGAATGGAATTGCGCTGGCCATTCCTCTCAAATCCGGGAAATTGGTCACTGCGTTTAGTCTCAATCCTATTTCTCAATTTGACTTTGAGCATAAAACTGCCAGCGTAATTAATCAATATAATTACGACAAAATTGTGCAAGCTAAAGGTGGACTCAATAATATTGCCGGCGGCATCGGTTTTTCTCCGCATCATCGTGTTGCCATTGGAGCGGCGATCAATTGTTATTTCGGAAAATTAGAATACACCTGGAAAGTGGATTATGTCTCAGATTTATTCTGGGATGTCTCTGATCAATTGACTCGCAAAATGTGGGGCTCCAACTTATCAGCTGGCATTTTGCTTAATCCCGCTCAGCAGTTCTTTGTGGGCGGTTTTTTTTCTGCCAGTTATGACTTGACCAGTCAAGATCATATTCAGTATAGCTCGACAAAAGGTAGCACCAGATACACCATCCATACTTACGATCGGGGAAAAAATGACTGGCACATGCCTGAAAACTGGGGGATCGGTCTGTCATATATTTTTAAAACGAAATTCCGTCTCAGCAGCGATTTTGTCTCCACACCATGGTCAAATTTTAAAATTGGCAACCAATCCTTAGATTACTATCGGGATAGCAATCGCTTGGGAACGGGATTTGAAATTCTTCCCAGTGCAAATATGCTGGCAAAATATTTCGAAAAAATGTCCTATCGGCTTGGCTATTATTATCAAAAATTGCATTTTCTGGACGATAATGGCAACGAAATAGTCGAACATGGCTTTACGGTCGGCTTTGGCTTCCCCTATTATGGTTCCTTGGGAAGAATTGATCTTGCCATTAAGTATAGCATTCGTGGCAATCTAGCCAATAATCCGGTAAAAGAAAATATTATGCAAATTTTGCTCTCCATCAACGGCGGTGAGAAATGGTTTTATCGCGGTGAACAGCGATAATCCATTGATGGAACAATCATCTGCAAGTTGCTCTGAGCAGTTCATGTTGAGCAAATAATGAAATTTCATGTGCCATTGATCTCTATCAACCACCGCGGAATTTTATATAAAAATTGTGCTTCGCTTGCTGCCAAGCGATTTGTCTTATCAAATCACTAGCTCAGAATTATTCTGGTGAATAAAAAATCGCTCTTTGGACTTCAGAGAAAATCAATAATTTAAAAATTTTTGCTTGCATTTTTAAAAAAACTTTTTAAATTTTAACCTTTCTGTTGCAATAAAATTCAAGAAACCTGATTTCATCAAAATTAAC
>CAZNDR010000050.1:8561-14203 GCA_964571835.1 uncultured Cytophagia bacterium
AATGAAATTACTTCATATAGCCAAAAATTTGAGAAGCATATTATTTGTCCTTCTTTTATTGGCTTTATTAGCCTCCATGATTCATATCTTTGGTTGCGTGCCTGCCGCAGAGACGAAGGGACCGGCGATTGATCCAGCCCGGCAGAAAGCTATTCAAGATTCTCTCCAGCAGATTTATGATCGAAAATTGAATATCAAATACAGCACTGGCTATGAATATTATAAAAACAAAATGTATCGCAATTGCATTAAGCCACTCTGGGAAGTCGTCGAAATTGATACAGCCCTAAAATTTAAGAACACTTTCGCCTATCTATCTGATGCTTATATTCAATTGAATAATGCCGACTCAGCGCAAATCGCTTTGGAAATGGGAGTTAAAGCCTTCCCTGAAAATGCTTATCTGCACCGAAATTTAGGGTACATTTATAGCACACGCGGCTTGGTTCAGGAAGCTATAAATGAATATGAAAAAGCCGTCGCTCTGGAAGATATCAAGAGCAACGATTGGAAGCAATTAGCCAATCTGTACCTTAGAAATAACCAAGAAGAAAAAGCCATTCAAGCCTATGAAAAAGTCGTTTCGCTGGATCCGCAAGATCAGGACGCTCAAAAAACATTGAGCCAACTGTACAAATCGACAGGCAATGCTGAAGCCGCTATTAATAGAATGGAAGAAGTTAAAAAGCTTGATCCGCAAAATACGGAAAATTTATTCAATCTGGGCAGAGAATATTACAATACCGATAATTTTGAAAAAGCGATTGTCAATTTCAATGCCCTGTTGCAGCTCAAGCCAAATGATATTTCTGCCTATTCCTACCTGGGAGCTTCTTATAAAAATTCAGGTAATTTCAATGAGGCTTTAACCGCTTATAAAAAAGCTTTAGACTTACAACCGGATAATAAAAAGTTGCTCACCGATGTCGCTTCGTGTTATAGAGAATTGCAAAGTTTTGCCACGGCCAGAAATTACGCCAATAAGGCGCTCAAGCTTGATCCAAATTATGGACTGGCGTATATCGTCCGCGGTGAGATTTATGAATCAGCGGTCGAAAGCTGTATGGAAAGCCGAGGCAAAGAGGCACCTGAGTTCGATGATAAATTGGTTTTCGAATTAGCTTATAAAGAATATCAAAAAGCTGCCAATGATCTGCAATTTAAAGATATAGCTACCAGCAAAATGCGCTATGTGGAAGATTTTATTCCCAAAAAAGAAGATCGCTTTTTTCACAAAAATACAGAAGCTAAATTAAGTTGTTATAAATGGATTTATTGAGGCAAAAGTAATCGATCAAAGGTGGAAAAAAAATATGGCAAATTTTCTCTCACAGAAATGAAATACGCCTCGACTCATCCGCCTTTGGTATTATTATGCAGAGAAAAATTTAAAAATTCTTTTTTCTGGTGAGCGATCCTCTTCGGTGGGCTAATCATTAATGCCAATTTACACCTTGTGATCGGCTAAAGGCAAATGTTATCAAGTAATATTATTCTCTGATCGGTTATTGAGGCTCTTTAAAAAATATTCTTTCATTTTATGCCCGATTTCTGATTTTAGCTGATTTTCGTCGGGCACATTTTTATAATCCCTGTTTTATTGAACGAGTGATTGCCTATTTTCTAAGAAAGCTGCAAAACAAATCTTATGATAATCGCAATGGCGTCAGACCATGCTGGCTTCGATCTGAAAGAAAAAATTAAATCCTACCTTGAATCTCAAAATTTAACTGCCAAGGATTTTGGAACATTTAAAAATGAATCTGTCGACTATCCAGACTATGGATTTCTCGCTGCCCAGGCGGTGGCCGAAAACAAAGCTGATAAAGGAATTTTGATTTGCGGCAGCGGCATAGGTATGTCTATTGTGGCTAATAAAGTAAAAGGTATTCGAGCAGCATTATGCACTGATGAGGAAATGGCAAAAGTAAGCCGCTCTCATAACGATGCCAATGTCTTGGTTTTAGGCGGCAGAATTACCAGTTTTGAAGTCGCTGTAAAAATTATCGACGCCTGGCTAAATACTTCTTTTGCAGGCGGTAGACATTTCAGACGGATAAACAAAATTCATCAGTTGACCGGCTTATGACTAAAAATTTCTCTTGATTATAAATTAAGCTAATAATTTCTATTTTTTAATTGCCACCAAGCCATGGTTGACACTGGACATTGGGTACTGGACCGTGGATGCTGGTTGCTGAAGGTTTGAATGGTTAAGCGGCTTTAGCTAAGGAGGCAGCTTGCTTATCTTCAATCGAATTTAAAACAATTTTTTAGCGCAATGAGGTTTTTTAATGTCTATTTTGCAGCACACTGATCCTGAAATTTTTAAAGCGATAAATGATGAAATTTCTCGGCAAAGCAATTTGTTAGAATTGATCGCCTCCGAGAATTTTGTCAGTCTCGCTGTGCTGGAGGCAATGGGTCAGGTGATGACCAACAAATATGCTGAAGGTTATCCCGGCAAAAGATATTATGGCGGTTGCGTTTATGTCGATGTCGCTGAGGAATTGGCAAGGGAACGGGCAAAAAAATTATTCGGCGCCGAACATGTCAACGTGCAGCCGCATTCGGGATCGCAAGCAAATATCGCTGCTTATTTCACCTTTGCCAAACCGGGAGATACGGTGTTGGGTATGAACTTAGATCACGGCGGACATTTGACCCACGGCAGCCCGGTTAATTTTTCCGGTCGCTTGTTCAACATAGTCTCCTATGGCGTTAGCAAGGAAACTGGCTATATTGATATGAACCAAGTGGCGGATTTGGCTAAAAAGAAAAAACCAAGATTGATAATCATCGGCGCCAGCGCTTATCCGCGCGAAATTGATTACCGCGCCTTTCGTACCATCGGTGATGCTGTCGGCGCTAAACTGGTTGCCGATATAGCTCATCCAGCCGGCCTGATTGCCTGCGGCTTGATTCAAAGTCCCATTCCCTATTGCCATTTAGTTACCACTACCACGCACAAAACTTTGCGTGGGCCCCGCGGGGGCATGATTCTCTTAGGTAAAGACGAAGAAAATGATATGGGCATCACTACACCAAAAGGTAGCTTGAAGACGATCAGTCAGATTGTCGATTCCAATGTATTTCCCGGCTTTCAGGGAGGTCCACTCATGCATGTCATTGCTGCCAAAGCAGTGGCCTTTAAAGAAGCACTACAACCGGAATTTAAGCAATATTCAATTCAAGTAATAAAAAATGCCAAAGCGCTGGCTAATAAATTAATGTCTATGGACTACAAGTTATCCTCGGATGGAACCGACACTCATGTTTTGCTCATTGATCTAAGAAATAAAAAATTGACGGGCAAGGTGGCCGAAAAAGCCCTGGAAGAGGCTGGAATTACTGTCAATAAAAACATGGTACCTTTTGATGATCAAAGTCCATTTGTCACTAGCGGCATCCGAATTGGAACACCAGCTTTGACGACTCGAGGCATGAAAGAAGCAGAAATGGCCGTGATCGGGGATTTGATCCATCAGGTCTTAATGAATATAGGAAATGAATCAATATACCAGAAAGTTCGTTCCACGATTCATGAATTATGTCAGCAATTTCCTCTCTATCAAATTAATCAATAATTGGAAAGGGACGAAACATGCGTTGTCCGTTTTGCGGTTATGCGGAAAGCAAAGTTGTTGATTCGCGAGCGAAGACCAATGGCAAGATTATTCGCCGAAGAAGAGAGTGCCTTTCTTGTACCAGAAGATTTACTACCAAAGAATATATTGAAGAGACACCCATCTTAGTGATAAAATCTGATTTGCGGCGTGAGGCTTTTAACCGAAAAAAACTCAAGCAAGGCATCATGACTGCTTGCGCCAAGAGACCTATTTCTACGAGCCAAATTGATGAAATGATCGAACAGATTGAAAACAATCTCAAAGACAAATCCATCGACGAAATCCCTTCAAAAGATATTGGCATGATGGTCATGCAGATGCTCAAACAAATCGATCATGTAGCTTATGTTCGTTTTGCATCGGTATATAGGAATTTCCAGGTGAAAGAAGAATTCTTGGCAGAATTGAAAGAATTAAATTGAATTTTGCTCAAGCCAAAAGGACAGCTAACGTTAGTTGAGTGTGCCTCAAAAATAGCGGCGATGTGAAAAATATTCGAATTACTTTTGATCAATTTGTCTGGTAAAAAACCGATTTTCTGAATAATTTGCTTTCTATTAAAACCTTATCGAGGAGATATGAATTTTCGAAGACTGACTTTTAAAGGTGGTGTTCATCCGCCCGAATACAAAATACTTTCTGAACATAAAGCTATCGAAAGGCTACCGCTGCCAACAAAGGTTATTATTCCTGTACAGCAGCATATTGGCGCTCCGGCCGAACCAACAGTTGAGGTCGGCGCTGAAGTAAAAACCGGTGACATGATTTGCCAAGCGAAAGGCTTCGTTTCTATTCCTTCCCATGCTTCAGTGTCTGGAAAAGTCATCGCTATTGAGAAGCGCCCTCATCCGGTCGGCGGCAAAGCACTGGCCATTGTCATTGAAAGTGATGGCAAAGATGAAAAATCATCGTCGATAGCGCCGACAAATAACTATCTCGCTTTGGACATCGACGAGATGAAAAAGAAAATCGCTGCTGCTGGATTAGCAGGAATGGGCGGCGCTGCTTTTCCCAGCCATGTCAAGCTTTCTCCTCCTTCAGGCAAGTCGATTGATACCTTCATTCTCAACGGCGCTGAGTGCGAACCATTTTTGACTGCCGATCACCGACTCATGCTGGAACATGCAGAAGAAATTATTAAAGGTGCGCAACTGGCGATGAAAATGCTCGGCTGCCGTACCGGCTATATCGCTATCGAAAAAAATAAACCCGATGCGATAAGCTTGATGAACAAGAAAATTCAGGAATTGGGCGCAGGATTGATGGTAATCGGTTTAAAGGTCAAATATCCTCAAGGAGCAGAAAAACAACTCATCAAAGCGATTACTGGCCGCGAAGTGCCGGCAGGCGGACTTCCCATGGACGTGTCCTGTCTGGTGCACAATGTGGGAACGGCAAAAGCAATTTTTGAGGCGATCTCATTAAATAAGCCACTTTATGAACGAGTCGTCACCGTTTCCGGTCAAGGAATAAAAGAGCCTAAAAATCTATTAGTGCGCATTGGCACGCCGTTTCAAAACCTGATCGATTTTTGCGGCGGTCTCACCGAAAATGCAGTCAAAATTATCAATGGCGGGCCGTTGATGGGAATCGCTCAATTTACCCTTGAAGTGCCAGTCACCAAAGGCACGTCCGGCATCCTGGCTTTAACTGATAACGAAACAAAAGCTCGCATCCCCGGCCCATGCATTAGTTGCTGTCGCTGCGTTGATGTGTGTCCGATGAACCTTATGCCCAATGCCTTAGCTAAGCTTATTGCTAACGAAAAATATGAAGCTGCTTACAAATTGGGAGTTTTGGATTGCATCGAATGCGGCTCGTGCGCTTATATCTGCCCTTCTAAAATCAGGCATGTCCATTTATTCAAATATGGAAAATTAATGGCCAATAAGCTATCAATTCAAAAAACTGCTTAATAGATCGATTCGCCAACAGCTATTACTGTGTGTCATTTGTTCTCAAGTCGCTTAAAAAAGGTGTTTAGCCGTGCCAATAATTTTCAATCAGATAACT
>CAZNDR010000051.1:0-14180 GCA_964571835.1 uncultured Cytophagia bacterium
GGTATCAATGATGGTATATTAATTGCAGAAAATTGGTGTTATTGAATTTGTGCAACAGGTTAATCCAAAAAGTCAAGTGATAAATAAATGAAGGAGGTGATCGAGCTTAAATTTCAATGAATTTTTTAGCTAAACCGTAACTGGAGGGAGGTGAAAAACCCAAGCAGAGAAATTTAGAGAGGAGATTTTATTAGTTAATTCATCAGAGGCAAGTTAATATGTGCTGAAAAAACCAAAACGGAGGAATCATGAACAAAAAGATTTTGGTTGGTTTAATGGTATTTATATTAATACCAAGTTTTATTTTTGGCGGCGTTACCGGAAAGATTTCTGGAACAGTAAAGGATAAAGAAACCGGTGAGCCGTTACCGGGCGTTAATGTCATGCTGAAAGGTACAATGATGGGTGCCGCGACCGACATCAATGGCATTTACATTGTGATGGCCGTACCTGTGGGCACTTACGCTCTGGAGGCAACTTACATCGGCTATAAGACCATGGTCATCGAGAACAATCGTGTCCATGCTGATCTGACTACAGAGGTCAATTTTGAACTTGAATCCACTGTGCTCCAGGGAGAAACAGTCAGCATTGTTGCTGAACGTCCGATCATCAATAAAAATGTGACCAATACAGTGAAGACATTGCAAGCGGAGGACTTGCAGAATATTCCCATGCGCGGCGTAGAAACTGTCATGAATCTTTCTTCAGCCGTCGTCGATGGCTCGCACGTTCGCGGCGGGCGCTCGGAAGAAAATGTCACATATATTGATGGTGTGATGACTACTTATCTGAGAAGCGGTGCAACTAACGCATTGACTGTTATCAATAATGCCATTGAGGAATCAAATTTCCACGAGGGCGGTTTTAATGCCGAATATGGATTTGCTAATGCTGGCGTATTGCTCACCACGACCAAGAGCGGCAGCGCCGATTATCATTTCAGCCTTGAAGGCATTTCCGATGAAGTTTTTCAAAATAGTGAGGGCAAGACACTTGGTTCGCAGTCCTGGGGCTATAACACCTATACCTTAACGGCTAGCGGTCCGGTGCCGGGAATATCAAATAAAAATATGCGATTCTTCATTGCTGCAGAACGCAACTATAACGGCGGCTACGCCACGTTTTGGCATGGTTTGACTTTGGATACGGTACTGACATCTTTTGGCAAACAACTTCCTGTCAATGTCAACTATGGTCCTGGCCCTTACCCCGGTTATTTTAATAGTCAATGGGACGTCAATGGAAATTTAAGCTACACGCCGTCTCCTGAGCTGCGCTTTAAAGTAGGCGGCACTTACCATGATGGAGAAGATAGAGGCGGCAGCAACTGGGGAAGTATTCTCAACTATAATAAGGTCACTCTTAACAAACGCTGGAATGCTAGCGCTTATTTCAAATTTACACACCAAGTTAATCCGCGCATGTTTTATACGTTAAATTTGAATTATTTCTATTACAAAGTAGAATGGGGCGATCCAGATTTGTGGCATGACGTGACAAAGTATGGTGATCCTGAATACAATCCCGGAAAACGCGCGTGGGGATTAGATTACACTTACAACTTATACAGCTTGCTGTATCCTTCCTATCCTGGAGAAGTAATTTCTGGTTTAGGGAAAACAGCTCAAACCAACCTGGGGCCAAAATTTGATTTGACCTGGCAATTTAATAATTATAATGAATTAAAAGCTGGATTTCAATACGATTATTACACGATCCGACGGTGGGAAATGGGAAATGGCGGCGCAGAAGCCATTTCATTAGGACTGCATAATCGCCAGATCGATCCTGCTAATAAGTTAACCGATTACGATATTTTCCGCAATAACTATGGCTATTATGGCTATGATATGTGGGGCAATGAAATCAATGATGATGGCAATTATAAAGCTACCACTGATCAAGGAGATATTGTAACGGTAAATGGTCATGATGCCCCACGCCATCCTATTAGAGCCGCAGCCTATGTTCAGGATAAGATTGAGCTAAAAGACCTGGTGCTAAACGCTGGTTTACGATTCGACTATTTTAGCACAGGCGTAGAAAGCTGGCTTGATCCGGCGAACTTGATTATCAATAGCACCAATCTGATCGATGACGCCAGTTATGGCGATCCGAAAACCTATAAAATTATCAGCCCGCGATTAGGCTGGTCTTTTCCAGTGACAGATCAGACTGTTTTTCATGCCCAATTTGGAAAGTTCGTTCAGATGCCATCGGCTGATGACATGTATGATGGGCCTACCTATACGGCGCGCTTTTTGCAAGGCGGCAATGCGGCAACAATTTCCAATCCAAATTTAAAGCCCATGCAAACGATGCAATATGAAGTAGGCATTAAACAGCAAATTGGAATGAATGCCAGCTTAAATATCACTGCATTCTATAAAGACATTAAAGATTATATTCAACTGCGCGTTTTCTTCCCTGAGACTTCAGCTTATGCTTCGTTTTTCCAGTTGCAGAACGTTGATTATGGTACAACCAAGGGAATTCAGATCATGTTCAATTTGCGCCGTACCAACCGCATCAGCGCTACTGTTGATTATACTTATTCGAAGGCGATGGGCACCGGCTCAGGAAGTGAAAGCCATTTTGATATTGCCTGGCAGGATAATCAATATCGCTTCCCAACGATCATCATGCCGCTGACGTTCAATCAAGATCATGTCGCCAATGTCAACGTCGACTTTCGGTTGAACAAAGATGATGGCCCAACTCTGTTTGGTATTAAGCCATTAGCAAACCTTGGCATCAATATGCTCTATGTGATGCATAGCGGCTCTCGTTTTACCAGAATTGAGCCGGGTCCTCGAGGTTTATTCTCACAAAATGGACCACGTCCCATGGAAGCTTTGAATGCCTCGGTTATGCCGTGGTATTATCGTATGGATTTAAAAGTAGATCGAAGATTCAATGTCAGTCAGTTTACCTTCAAACCATACATCTGGATCTATAATATTTTTAACATTAAAAACGTAACTGGAGTCTACAGCCAGTCCGGTGATCCTCACGACAATGGCTGGTTCTTAACCGAAGATGGCAAGGAATGGTTACGCATTAATGGGCCAACCGGTGAATATCTTGCCTATGAGCGATTGAGCGGAGGCGGCGCCACCAACGTAAGTACACCACGAATATTACGGTTTGGATTGTTAGTAGAGTTTTAGCTTTATTTGATAGCTTTAAAATCTAAATTAAAAATACAAATGCGATTTTCTTTTTCAGGAGGAAAAGCAATGATAAAAAAATTTATCCCCGGAAAGACCTTGTTCCTCGTTTTGCTGCTAATGGTTAGTTTTGCTTTAGCAGCAGAAAGGACAAATAATTCGGGTAACAATTTGAATAAAACGCTCACTAAGCGATCGGTCAAGTATATTGATGTGAATCAAATAAGAAGCTCGGTGATGAATAACGGTACTTTCACCCGACATCCGGTTTCAGGCAATTCGGATATGGAATGGCCAAAAGGTTCTGGAAAATATATATGCTATAATGCTGGCATCTGGATTTCGGGCAAGGTCAATGACGTTATTCGAACAGCATGCGCTGATTATAACGTAGAATTCCAGCCTGGCAACATTCTTCCCGATGGCACAGCTGATGATCCATCTAAAGCTGAATATCGAGTGTATAAAGTCCACAAGAGCTATCCTAACGGCGACGCTGATGTGCCGGCCGGTGTCGGAGACTTAGAGCTTGATACCTGGGCTGAATGGCAAACTTATGCCGAAAAACAGGGTGCGCCTCCTGTGTCTGACGACGAAGGCAAATGGGTTGGCTACGGTGATGAAATGTTATATGCGGTCATGAATGATCTCGATCAAAATCTGCATAATGGCTGCTATAACACATTGCCCATTGGTATCGAGCTTCATTTGTTCGTCTTTGCTTTCGACCGCGCAGGCGCGCTGGGCAATACCGTTTTTATTAAATATACGATCATCAATAAAGGTCAAGATGATCTGCTTCAAGCTTACATCGGTGCTTGGGCTGATGTCGATAATGGCGATGCCAATGATGATTTGATTGGCTATGATACCGAATTAGGCATGAGCTACTGCTATGGAGGCAAACCGGTTGACGCAACTTATGGTTCTCGTCCGCCAGCTTTGGGTTGGGACTATTTTCAAGGTCCGATTATTGATGCACCCGGCAGCACGGTACAGCTTCCTGATGGAAGAATATTCCAGAATAAAAAGATGTTAGCCGCAACATCATTTAATAAATACTATAATGATAATGCTACTTATAGCGATCCTCCTTATACTGCACAAGGAGCTGAAGAAGTTTGGAACTACCTGTCTGGTACGCAAAAAGATGGCACACCCTGGACCAATCCAGTAACTGGTGAAGTGTCAACATTTTTAAATACTGGAAATCCGGTCACTGGCGAAGGCTGGCTATCGACAATGGAAAGCCCGCCAGCTGATGTGCGTATGTTAACCGGTTCAGGACCATTTGTGCTTGCAGTTAACGACACTCAAGAAATTGTCCTTGGTTGCGTAATTGGTCAAGGTTCTAATCGTTTAAGCAGCATTGAAGTCTTGCGCTTTTATGATCAAGAAGCTCAGCAAGCCTATAATCTTGGTTTCAAAGTTCCTAGTCCTCCACCGGCTCCGGTGTTGACCATTTCTGAATTAAATAAAAAAGTTCTGGTTCAGTGGGATAAGAGTGCCGAAAATTTCCAATCGAGCTATAAATTCGAGGGCTATAATGTTTATATCGGTTCCTCAGTGGCTGGCCCGTGGAAGAGACTGGACACCTATGATAAAGCAAACAATTTGGACGTGATTTTGCAGCCGACCTACGATGTAAATACTGGATTAATTTTGAATATGCCCGCTGCTTATGGAAATAATTTAGGCTTAAAATATCGTTATTTATTTGAAAAGGATTATAACGATTTTTCAATGGCTAACGGGCATCCTTATTATATTGTCGTCACGTCGTACGCTTATGATCCGAATAGTCTTCCGAACGTGCTGGAAAGCACTTATAATGTCATGACAGTGACACCTCACCAAGCACGTCCTGGCATTGAATATAGTCATGATGCCTATTCTGAGGTCGCTGTAACGCATTCTAAAGGAGAAGCGAATCCATCAAAATATGATGTGTGGGTCCAAATCATCGATCCGTTGCGGGTACAAACAGCGGATTACAAAATTACTATTAACGAAGATAAAACCTGGACTTTGTGGAAAAATGGAGTAGCGATTCCTAACTGGACCAACGTTTCCGCTTATTCGATAGACACTGATATTACCTATCGAAATTTGCCTGACAGCCTTGATTTTTTCATCGGAATGACCATGGATTTTGATGAAGAAGTGCTCTATTATGAGCCGGAGCTAATCGCTGGCAATGAAGAGGTGCTTGACGGATTTTCCAGTCCGCAACGCCAGAATGTACGCAAAACAGATTTAGCTATTGATGGGCAGTTTAAAAAAGGAACCAAAAGCGCGGATCTCATCTTCAATCCGCTGGAAATTCGCTTTACCGGCGTTATGGATTCGACCAATTATCAAGTAACTGCTGGCGGACAGTTGGCCACTTTGCTGCTTGGTTTTGGTGATCCGGCTAATTTCATGCCGAAGCATCCTGCGAATCCCGTTCCCAACTCGCGTAATCCGTTCCTGGTAAAAATTCCTTTTGAAGTTTGGGACCTAAAGCGAAATATTCAACTGAATGTTTCCTTTACCGATAATGCTCAGAAAATCGCTGATATTACCGCAGGTACTTTTGTGCCAACCTGGGCGCCTCGTGGTAACTGTGTCGTCTATGTTGTTGCCTCGCCGTATGACCAACAAATTCATAATAATATGACTGCGGCGGATACCATGGCCACTTGGACTTTTCAATTTTTGCCTGGTACCATTTGGCGCACGGGTGATATAATCAAGCTGAATATTGCCAATCCCGATACGTTTCCAAAGCCGGTTGTTGCTGGCGTCGAAGAATTCACTTTTAGCCTTCAAGGTGAAACCATTAATACCTCCAATATTAAAAATAAATTGGATATCATTAACGTTTACCCCAATCCATATTTAGCCTATAATCTACTAGAGACAGGGCTGCACCAGGAGCGTGTCACTTTCATCAATCTACCACAGGAATGCACTATCAGGATTTTCAGCATTGCCGGACAGCTTATCCGGACTATTGAACATAATGATCCGACAAGTGTCACCCACAACTGGGATTTGCGCAATGAGAATAATTTGCCTGTGGCCAGTGGCTTCTACATTGCCCACATAGATATTCCTGGTGTTGGTGAAAAAATCCTTAAGATGGCCATCGTTTTTAGGCAGCAGAGGCTAAAAAATCTATAAGGTTCGTGCTTTCATCATGTTCTAAATGAAAACATTTTGAAATTAACTTGGAGATTAAAAGATGAAACTAAACATTATAATAATATTGATAGTTATTATAGCAATGATGTTTGCTGTCAGTGCTCTAATGGCTGGAAATAAAGACAAAGTAGGCGGTGCCGGGGCACAACAGTTGTTAATTCCGGTCGGTTCTCGTGCCATTGCCATGGGAGGTGCTTTTAATGCCATGGTGAATGGCAATGAGGCCATTTACTGGAACCCGGCTGGTTTGGCTGCTTCTGAGGCAACTGCGGAAGCGACGTTCTGCAATCTGCAATGGTTGGCAAATACGCAAGTGAATTATTTTGCCATCTCATCTAAATTCGGCAATGTTGGTTCATTGGGTATTAGTGCCAAAATTTATGATTTTGGTGAATTTGAACAAACAACAGAATTTGAAACCGAAGGAACGGGAATAATGGTGTCACCAACCAATATGGTTTTGGGCTTAACTTTCTCCCGACAAATGACGGATCGAATCTTCTTTGGTATGAACGCTAAAATTATCTCAGAAAGCTTCATGAGGATGAGCGCCTCAGGTTTTGCGTTAGATATTGGTGTTCAGTATCTCAGCAGCGCTGGAATTCGTATGGGATTAACTTTAAACAATTTTGGCGGCATGATGAAGTACTCTGGCGAAGATTTGCAGCGTAATGTAGCGATTCCTTATACCGAAGCTGGAAGTGAAACCATCGATTTAAGGCTGGAAGCGCAGCAATTCGAACTCCCCAGTACTTTTGAAATTGGTTTAGCTTATGATTATCGCGTCAATGGTCAAAACGTGATTACCGTAGCAACCAACTATAAAAACCAAAACTACGGTATGGATGAAATCATGGGCGGAGTTGAGTATGGCTTCAACAATATGTTCTTTGTGCGCGGCGGTTACGGTCAAGCGCCTGAAGGTACTGCCGACGACAATATTTTCGGCTTTACTGCCGGTGCTGGCATCAAATATTCGCTTGGCGGTAATTCCAAAATATTGGTCGATTATGCCTACCGTGATACAAAATGGTTTGATGCCAATCAATGGGTGACCGTCTCTGTGATGTTTTAGTCAGAGGCTAGCTACCTATAAGAACGTTAAAAGGATTGGCGCATCAAACTGGCGCCAGTCCTTTTTATTTGCATTAAATTAATCAATGATTACCTCAATGAAAAAAAAATATCTATTGTGGTTCTTATTCTGTTTCAGCACTGGCTTTGGTCAGAGCAAATTAACTATTCATGCCGACGTCTGCCAGTACCGGTTTAATCAGGATTCATCTTTAGTTGAAGTTTATTACAGTTTGCTGCCAGGCAAAACTGAGCTATCCCGATCAGAATCGTATGTTTTAGAGTTACGAATTTGGGAAAATGAAAAACTGCACATCAACAATATTTGGCAAGTGCAAGAGCAACCGACCATGGCTGACGAAACTAGTAATGTAGGCACGATTGTAGATGTGATGCGCTATCTATTACCTCCTGGTCTCTACGATCTTAAATTGCTCGCCAAGAGCGCTCTGCAGCCTGAAATAGTCGACAGCGCGCAGATTTCCCATATTGCAATTAGAAGATTTAGCGATCAACATATTGCCATGAGTGATATTGAAATTGCACAACACATTTCGCCATCTGATGCGGCAAATAAGATCCGGTTCGACAAAAATAGTTTTAAAGTTCTGCCAAATCCGACGAAAATATTTACCAAAGAAAATCCTGAAGTTTACTATTATTTCGAATCATATAATTTGAAAACTTATTTTAAACAACCCATATTCGAGATAAAAAGATTAGTGGTGGATTTAAATGGTTTGCCATTAGCAGAAGCACCTGAATACATTAAAAAGAAACGATTGCGCGGCGTGGATGATGTAGAAGTTGGTAAAATCGATATTTCCAACTTGCCATCTGGAAAATATCTATTAAATTTTATTCTGCTCAATGAGGATGGTAGCGTATTAAATTCTTCAGCGAATTCGTTTTTTGTCCATAATCCCGATATCGCCGTGGTCGATAGAAGTACATGGCCAATGGAAAAGCAGATGAGCAGCAGCGAAATTGCGCTGCTTTCTCATGAGGATCTGGATATTGTGTTTAATGCCTCCATGTATTTGATAGATGACAACGAGAAAAAAATAGCTCACAGCTTAAATAGTGATGAGGCAAAACGAATATTTTTATACCGCTATTGGAAGGAACAAGATAGCGCACCTAAAACGCCTGCTCTGGAATCCTATCGTGACTTTCTAAAAAATGTTCAGTATGCCAATGACCATTTTGCTTCGCTAAAAATGGCAGGCTGGGAGTCAGATAGAGGTCGGGTTTTGATAAAATATGGTCAGCCTTCCGAAATTCAATACTATCCTAACGTGGCTGAATTCAAAGAATTTCAAGCCTGGAGTTATGATAATATCGAAAATGGTGTCGTTTTTATTTTTGGTGTAGTTGGCAGCTTTGGCCATTTGCAGCTTTTGCACTCGACAAAAACTGGAGAAGTGTATAATGAATTTTGGTTTGATTTGCTAAGTGCTTCTGAAGGCGAGACAGGAATGCAACGCATGGAATATAGCACCTCGTCCAGGACGACCTTGCAAGAAATATTTCGTAAGAATAATCTGGAATTGCCGCGCTACTTAAAGTAATTCAGCTTCGCTAAAAAAAATATGCTAATAAATCGTTGGCGCATATTTTAGTGCCTATCAGAAGTCCCTGATCAAAACCTGAAAAGCAAGCAACAGTGACCATAATTGAGAAAGTGTTGGCTGTTTCAATTACAAATTTCTATTTTAGCTAATTTCTCAAAAAATTTATTCACTAAATATTGTGAACAGTGATAGTCTATCCATTGGTAATGATAAGAATCATTGCTTCGTTTTTTGAGAGATAGTCCCCAAAAATTTTTATGTTGTGCCAGCTCATCAATAATTAATTTGCCAATTTCTTCCTGATTGAGTTTGTGATCAAAGATCAACGAATTCGCTTGGGTCGATGTAATCGGTCGTGCCTGGAATAAAATATTCTCGATCCATGCTGGCTTTCGTTTCAGATAGTTCACTAACCTGACGAGTCGGAAAAGCGTGATGATATCGCGCCGCGAAAAATTATTGGTTTGCACTGGCATGGCGGTGGATCGATAATGGACGAAATCAACTCCGGTAATGAATTTGTTGCGCACACAGTTTTGATAAGTCACGGAGCCAGGTGGCGGGTAAAATAAGCTTGGTCCTATAATAACGGGCAATCCAGTTAAAAATAAAATATCTTCCAGCACGTGGTCAATAGCTTCTTCGGGCAGTCCGAGAATAAGATAGGCAATCACTTTAAGCTCATATTTTTCTGCCCAATCAATTATTGTCAAAAATTGCTCCTGAGATTGATAGCGCAGAATTTTCTTCTGCACCTGCTGACTGGAGCTAACGAGGGGGACATTCAACCATTCAAATCCTGCTACTTTCATCACTCGAATTAATTCTTCATCCAATGAGTCTGCCATCAGTCCATTCTGAGCAGATAAAATCAAATTTTTCCCGGCAAATCGCTTTGTTATTTCGGTGAATAATTGAAGAGCGCGCTGGCGATCGAACGTTAAATTATCATCCTCAAAATCAAATTTAGTAATGCCGTTATGCCAACAGGCTTCCATCTCCGCAATGACAGAAGCAATCGTGCGAAAGCGGATTTTTTTTCCCATCACGTTAGCGACCGAACAAAAATTGCATTGCTTCGGGCAGCCGCGGGAAGTCAAAATCATGGCGATTGCGCCATCGCTTTTTGGCCATGGCAGGTCGTCAAGATTCTGAATTGCATTTTGTGGCTGATTAATTTTTATTTCGTCAAGGCTGATAAAAGCAATACCTTCCATCTTAGCCAATTGGTCAAGGTCGCGGGCAGCAAGTATATTGATCAGCTGCAGCAATCTTTTCTCACCTTCGCCTAAAACGACAAAATCAATAATTTTGCTGCCTAATATGCTTTCCGGGGCAACCGTGGCATGATGTCCTCCGGCAACAATCGGCACACGCGGACAGAGCGATTTGCAGAGGCGTGCTATCTCGATGGCTGTTTCCCAATAAGGCGTAAAATTAATGGAGATGCCAATTAAATCCGGCTGAGCCTTTTTTATTTTATTAGCAATTTCATTAGACTGGATGCCAAAGTGGCGATAATGGGTAAATAGCTTGAAAGGGCTCAAATCATTGGGCAGATAATATTGTTGGAGATAGTTCAGATCTTCAGGAAAAGGAATGATTCGCTGGTGATTTTCAGCAAGGCAATCAAGCAGTGAGGTTTCATAGCCGGCTTTTTCCAATGATGCTTGAAGATATTTTAGTCCTAAAGGAATTTGACGCTGGTGAGTTTGATAGAAATCTTCGAAGGGAGGATTGATAAGAAGAATTTTATGGATCGTCTTCATGTGGCGCAACACATGCTCAAATTAAAATTTAGGCTTATTATCTAGCAAAAAAGGACGGAAAGAGTGACCACCAGGATGAAAAATCATGGCATCTTTTTTTCGCCACCTATTCATTGCTATTCCAGCCTGCTAAAATTAATCAAAGATATGGACCTATTTAGCACCAACATTTCACAGCAGCAACTAAACTTATGCTCTCTTCGATTTTGCAGCAACGTGAAATAAATACCAACCTAAGGTGATAAAAGCTACCACAGAGACAATCTCACCAATCCATGGTGGAGAATAGGGTATTTCCAGATACTTTGGCGTCTTCGAAAGGACGACAGCGAAAATGGCAATGATAACGCCCATCAATCCTTCTCCGGCAATCAAACCTGAGCTGAGCAAAATGCCTTGATCTTTCCCTTTTTTGGCATTAACGATTTCAAATTTCTGGTCAACATAGTAACGGATCAATCCACCGATAAAAACGGGTGTCATAGTCGAAAGAGGCAAATACATGCCCACTGCAAAAGGCAATGGCGGAATATGAAAAAACATGACAGCAACGGCAAAAGCCGCTCCAATTCCGACCAAATCCCATCTCAAATTTCCGCCTAAAACGCCGTCAAGAACTGTTTTCATTAGTGTCGCTTGTGGCGCTGGCAACGCATCAGTGCCGAAATTATAAGCTTTGCCTAAATAGTAAACGGCCAGACAAATAAAAAATGCCGAGCCGACCGCGCCGATGATTTCGCCAATTTGTTGGTTACGGGGCGTAGCGCCGATGTAATAACCAGTTTTCAAATCTTGTGAAATGTCTCCGGCAATTGAGGCGGCAATACATACAATGGTGCCAATGGTAAGCGCAGTTATTTTTCCGGTCAAATCGGTCCAGCCAAGCAATTTAAAAACCAGTCCAGTACCCAGCAAAGTCACAATTGCCATGCCTGAAGTTGGATTTGATGAAACGCCAATGAGTCCCACAATTCGCGACGAAACGGTGACAAAGGCAAAGGCAAAAAAGGCAATGGCAATAGCGCTTAAAAATCTCATCATCAGAAAAGTGTGATAACCGAGAATTCCGGGCACAGCGGTAATGATAAAAATGACGAAACTGATGCCGATGATAATATATTTTAAATGGAGATCCTGCTCGGTGCGAAGTTTGCCCGAATCCAGACCTGCGGCACCGGCTCTGAGTTCTTTGATGCCAATTTTTAACGATTGAATCATCGTGGGAATGGATTTGGCGACCGTAATGATGCCAGCCGCTGCAACGGCACCCGCACCGATGATACGAATATATCCCTCCCAGATTTCTTTAGCAGATAATTGCTCAATAGTAGTGATGCCTTCTGGCAATCCTCTCGATTTTAAAAAAGCCAAGGTATCAGCCCAAATGGCAGCATGGCCAAATTGATATGCAATAAAAGGGATGATAAAAACCCAGGAAATTAAACCGCCACCGACCATGATGGCACTAATTCGTAAACCTAAAATATAACCAACGCCAACTAAAGCCGGAGTAGTTGAAAAGCCAATTTCAGCTTTTTTAATTAGAGGCAGCTTCAAGGTAGCCTTATCGGGCCACAAATAGAGTAGTTTAATGAAGCCTTTGTAAAGCGCGCCAATGCCCAATCCCCAAAAAACATTTTTTGCAGTGGAACCGCCTTCAGAGGCAGCAATGAGAACCTCGGCGCTGGCAGTGCCTTCAGGGTAGGGTAAATTGTAATGCTCTCTGACAATGAGGAAATCTCGCAAAGGAATCATAAACAGCACACCGGTCACTCCACCTGCCATTGCTAAAAATGTCATCTGCTGCAACGATGGTTCAACATTCACACCAAACTCTTTGGACCAGATAAAAAGCGCCGGAATGGTGAAAATTATCCCCGAAGCCAGCGAAGAACTTGCTGCGCCGACGGTTTGCGAAATATTGCATTCAAGAATAGTTGCTTTGCCAAAGAGAGGAGACAAAATTCTTAAGGCGGCAACTGAGACGACAGCGAGAGGAATAGTGGTGCTAATAGTCAGACCAACCAATAATCCTAAATAGGCATTAGCGCTGCCAAAAATAGCTCCGAAAATTAAACCCAATACTACAGTCTTGATGTTAAAATCCTTAACCTGTTGTTCAGCGGGAATAAATGGTCTGATTCCTGTCATGAATAATTTCCTTGCGTAGTGGATTTATTATTGTTTTCCCATAAATTAATTGTTAACAAAGGGTCGGCAAATTATAAATTTATTATTTGTCAATCAGGAAAAAATATTCATCAGCTAAAAAAAATACATCAAATCGATCGATGTATTTCACGCATGCTAAGCAGGTAACAATTTTAGCTAATTTTATCTCAAAAAGAGGCATGAATTCGTGTCTATTCCCTCAGCAGATTTTAATCGGAGAAAATAAAGTCCACTGGCGACCCCATCGCCAAAATCATTTTTCCCATCCCAAATTTTTTTATAATTCCCCGCCTCTAATTGTTCATTGCATATGAGCTTGATTTGTTGACCAAGAGTATTAAAAACAGTGAGCATAACCGGTCCACTTTGGCAAACCGAAAACTCAATTGTAGCGATGGGATTAAAAGGATTGGGATAGATCGATTTTAAGGAAAAGGTTAGCTGCTGGTCTTTTTTTTGCACAACTGCCGATGGAAACGGCTGTGAAGCTAAATCGATGACATACGGCTTGTAATTAGCTGCCGTGATGATTAATTTATAGGGCGCGACAGCAAAAGTCGAGTCGAAAGTAAGTACGGCAAGGCCATCATTATCGCTCAAAGTCGTCGCTAGAAATTCGCCATTCAACGATAAGGTAACTCGAGCACCTGGTACTCCAGTATAAATGGCGTAGTCAGGTGTTAGTTCACTCGAATAATTAATTTTTTGAAATTGCTCAATTTTGGTGCTCCACAAGTTCATGGCTGCATCGCCTAATACGTTGCAGTCATAAAAGCACCAGCGTAAAGCGCCGGGCTCCCATTCATTGGGCAGCGAAATAAAAGCGGCTGATTTTAATCGCGAAAGCAAATGAGCCGCGCCAAGAGACGTGATTTGATCAGCATAAATGGCATTTAAAAACTCGCGATGCAAATGCAGACTAGGGCCATCAGTTTGTCCTTCATTGATCCAGCCATAGCGCGTATTGCCGATGAAGGCACAAGCAAAGTTTTCAATTTCCAGCATCTTTTCGGCAATACAATCCTCACCATTGTTATCTATAATATCCATTGCTACGGTGTTACAGCCATGGGAGTAAATTATTGGATTCAAGTGGTGGATACCATCAATTAAGCTAAAATTTTCATTAGTGACATCAGACCGGTCCATTCTCATACTAAATCCCACACTCGCATGGCCGCTATGATGTATCATGTTGCAGCCTCGATTTATTTCACGGCAAAGATCAGTTT
>CAZNDR010000052.1:0-14155 GCA_964571835.1 uncultured Cytophagia bacterium
TAATCTTATTTTACAGGCAACAGAAATAATGAGCAAACTTAAAAATATAATTGAAAAGAACGATACAAAAACTGGCAGGATATTTGATATTGTCATTCAATTATTGATCATTATTTCTTTGACAAGCTTTTCCTGTCAAGACAATTCCAAATCTTAGCTCTTCGGCTGTAAAAGTGCTCAAAATAACAGAAGCAATCACTGTCATCCTATTTACCATTGAATATATTTTAAGAATAGCTGTAGCAGATCATCCGATTAAATTTGTGCTCAGTTTTTGTGGCATGATTGATTTATTGGCAATTTTGCCATTTTATGGTTCGAGTGGCGTTGACTTGAGATCGATAAGAATCTTTAGATGCTTTCGATTGAGTAGAGTTTTTAAGCTGCTGAGATTTAGCAAAGCAATTTTTAGATTTAAAATGGCATTTATTTAAATAAAAGATGATTTGATCCTTTTTATATTTGCTACATGTTTTTTATTATTTGTCTCTGCTGTTGGCATCGATTGTTTTAAAAGTCCAATTCAGCCAGATAAATTTAGCTCAATTTTTCTATGTTTATGGTGGGCTATGGCAACTCAAACAACAGTTGGATGCGGAGATGTTTGTCCTATTGCTGTCGGTAGCAAGGTATTTAATTTTTTCATGCTAATGATCGGTTTGGGAAATATAGCGGTTCCGATAGGCTTAATCTCATCTGCCCTTGCTAAAGTTGAAAAAGATGATCAATCCTTAATTTGTAGTCAATTAAGTCGATTTTGAAATATCAAAAGTTTTTTCTTTTCTTTGGTATTTTTCTGCACGCTAATTTTTTCGCCACCTAAGCTATGAAGAATCGTACCAAATCGAAATACAAGTCAAACCATTAAAGATATGCAGCAGTTTGGGAACGAAAAATTTAACCTCATCGGCAGACCAGTCATCCGGCAGGACGGCTACGCTAAAGTTACCGGCGCGGCAAAATTTGCTGAGGACATTAATTTTCCCAATCAGCTTTTCGGAGTGATGGTGCGGCTACCCGTGGCTCATGCCGTCATCAAGAAAGTTGATTATTCCAAAATACAAAACCATTCTGCCATCACGGCAATTATTACCGCTGAAGATATTCCCGGCGAAAAGTTGACCGGTGTTCTCAAAAAAGATCAACCGATATTTTGTGACAAAAAAATTGTCACGCCGGGCGATGTGGTGGGAATGCTGGTTGGCTCGCAGGAAGAGGAACTGCTGTCATTACGAGAAAAAATTTCCTTCGATATTGAAGAATTGCCAGTGCTCACCGATCCCCAACAAGCGCTGGCACCTGAGGCGCCGCTCATTCATCCCGAGTTGGAAACCAATCTGATCATCCACTATCCACTTCGTAAAGGCGACATCGAGAAGGGCTTTTCCGAAAGTGATTTTATCCTTGAACAGACGTACACCACGCAGCGAGTCGAACATGCTTATCTCGAGCCAGAATCGGTTTTCGCGCTACCCATAGAAGGAAATAACGGAGTAAAAATTATTGGCAGTATTCAAAATCCGTTTTCAGCGCGCAAAGTTACTGCCAGTGTTTTGGGTTTGCCGCTGACCAAAGTGCGAGTTCAGCAGGCAGAGCTTGGCGGTTCGTTTGGCGGCAAAGATGATACCATGAATATTTTGTCTGCCCGAGCTGCCTTAGCAGCTTTAAAAATTGGCCGACCGGTGAAGATTCGTTATCGCCGCGAAGAGTCGGTGCTCGAGTCTTACAAACGCCACCCATACATCATGCACTACAAAGTTGGCTTTTTAAAAAGCGGAAAAATAAAAGCCATGAAAATTGATATTTTAGCTGATGGTGGTGCATATGCTTCCATGAGTCCGTTTGTTAACTGGCGCACGGTGGTGCAAGCAACCGGTCCCTACGAAATCGAAAATATCTGGACCGATGTGCGTGCTGTTTACACCAATAATCCGTACACTGGCGCCATGCGCGGTTTTGGTTCGCCACAGCCGATCTTTGCTCAGGAATCTCTCATGGATGAGATCGCTATTAAATTGAATAAAACACCGGTCGAGATTCGACAGATCAATGGCTTGCGCCAGGGATCGATTACAGCAACGGGACAGAAATTGGAAAATCATGAGGTGAATCTAATCACCGTTCTTGAAGCAGCAGTAGAAAAAACAGATTTTTCGAGCAAATGGTTGTCCAATCGAACCAGTGAAATTTCCAGCTATCTTGACAAGAATTTTTCCAGCCGAAACGCTGAGACATTGATTTTGCAGAAGGATGATTTTATTAAGCCTCATCATTTGCTGAAAAAGGGCATCGGATTGGCGGTGAGCTATCGTGGCTGTTCATTGGGAGCTGAAGGCATTGACGCGGCGGCAGCTTACTTGTCTGTGCAGGCTGATGGTTCGGTTTATCTATTATCTGGCTTGGCGGAAAACGGACAGGGCTTGCGGACAACTTTTTCCATTATCGCTGCTGAGGTATTCGGTTTAGCCGTATCTGATATTTATTATTTAGAATTGGACAGCAGCATGGTGCCTGATAGCGGTCCCACCGTGGCGTCACGCTCAACCCTGATGGGAGGCGGCGCCGTCAAAATTGCTGCGGAAATTGTGCAAACAAGATTGATCAAAGTGTTGTGCGATTTTTGGCAGCTCAATAAGAATGAACAAATTATTTTTCACGATCATTATGTTTTTGCAAAAGAGAAGCCACAGCGCAAAATGAATTTTGCCGATTTATGCAAGCTGGCTTATAATAAAGGAACAAGCCTGGCCACGATTGGCTGGAATCCGGGACCAAAAGTCAATTGGCAAGAGGCAACCGGTCAGGGCACGGCTTATTTCACTTATGTTTATGGCTGCCAGGTCGCTGAAGTAACTGTGAATATTGGCACAGGTGAGGTACACGTCGAGCGTGTGGTCGCTGTTCATGACTTAGGACAGATCATCAATCTATTAGGTGCACAGGGACAGGTTTATGGCGGCGTTACCCAAGGAGCTGGTTATGGGTTATGGGAAGAGATTACTACTGAGAAAGGATTTATTCGCGAGCTAAATTTTGATCAAATTTTGATTCCCACGAGCAAAGATATCGGAGAAATTTTTCCCCACTTCGTCGAAGGCAAGGAGCAGTACGGTCCCTGGGGCGCAAAATCGCTGGGCGAGCCTACGCTGGAATTGACCGCCGCAGCTATTGCCAATGCTATTCGGAATGCGGTGGGCAAAAGATATTTTAATTTGCCGCTCAATTTAGAAGAGATTGTGTTAAAAAGAAAATTGAGACCATCAGATTTGAAGCGAGGCAGCGCCGTATGATTCCCGAATTAGAATATGTGCGTCCCAATGAGCTGTCTGAGGTTTTAGCCTTGATTGATGAAAATGAACAGGCCAAAATTATTGCTGGTGGAACCGATATTATCCCCGGGCTTCGCCAGGGCGCCTTTCGTTTTAAAAAGGCTAAGCTATTGGTTGATATTCACGCATTGCCGGAATTGAAAACGATCAGAGAAGAAAATGGCCGTATAACCATCGGCGCGGCACTCACCTTTTCAGAATTGATTGCGCACCCATTGGTCGAACAAAATTTGCCAATTTTGTTCAGAGCTGCTTCAGGATTGGGAAGTGTTCAAATCCGAAATCGTGCTACCATTGCCGGAAATTTTGTCAACAATGCACCTTGCGCAGATAGCGTTCCAGCTTTGCTTGTCTATGATGCCGTGCTGACAATACAATCACTTCAGCAAAAAAGAGAAATCTTGCTATCGGACTTTTTGATCAAACCTTATCAGACGCAATTAAAAGCGAATGAAATCGTCACTGAGATCAAATTGCCCATCCTTGCCAAGAATTATGTCGGAGATTTTTATAAATTGGGGAGACGCAAAGGTCAAGCCATTAGCAGAATAACGCTGGCATTATTAATGAAAATAAAGGCAGGCATTATCCACGAGCTCCGTGTTGCCAGTGGTGCGGTTTCGCCGATTGGCTTACGTTTCAAAGAGGTGGAAAATTCCGCTCGCGGAAAAAAAATATCTAACGAATTGTATCAAGAGCTGGCGCAGCGGATCGGCAAAAAAATTTTGGATATTACTAAATTACGCTGGTCCAGTGCCTATAAAATACCGGTACTGCAACAAATGATGTATCAGCTTTTTCAGCGTGTTCATCCCATTTAATAAATGAATGGGGCGATCTTTAGCCAGCAATCAGCAAAGAGCTTTAAAATAAAGTCATGGATTAAAATGAGTTTTTTATCCAATCAATTTGTTAAGTTGAGAGGAAAGATTGTTTCGGTTTTAAAGAACTTAGCGCTGAAAGCTAATCGCTCATTAGCCAAATTAGGCTATAATCAATTAGGAAGCTGTTTGTTGCCCACTGGTTGCGCAATGAGCAAAAGTAGCAATCTGGCTGGCGAAAATTTGACCGGCAAAATTGCTGAGAAGGCGGATCAGATTTGGTGGTCAAAGGCACTTTTTTCCCGGTGTGATTCTCAAGTTAAGTCAGCAGAACTTCAAATCAGTAAAATCAAATGATGATTCACTTCACAATCAATGAAAAAAAAGTTAGTCTAGAAACAAAAGCCAATCGCCGATTAATTGATGTGCTGCGAGAGGATTTGAAACTGACGGGGACAAAGGAAGGTTGCGGCATTGGCGAATGTGGTGCCTGTACGGTATTGTTCAATGGAAAGGCAGCTAATTCGTGCCTCATCTTAGCGCCGCAGGCGGAGGGCGCAGAAATTATTACTATTGAAGGACTGGCAAAGGAAGGCAAGCTCCATCCGTTGCAGGAAAATTTCTTAAAACTTGGCGCAGTGCAGTGCGGTTTTTGCACGCCGGGGATGCTGATGTCGGCTTATGCCTTATTGCAGGAAAAGCCTCAACCCACAGCCGAAGAGGTCAAAGAGGCGATCGCTGGAAATTTATGTCGTTGCACTGGTTACAAACAGATTGTTGACGCTATTTTAAATTCACAGGCAGATCTTAAAAAATAAGAACAAAGTTCCAGACAAATATCTGTGCCCGATATCAAATTCTCAATACGAATTTTTTTTAAAATTAGCCAGGCAAATTCGCTTTTAAAATCAAAATAACACCACTTGGATTTTTGATTTGTTGCATTTGAAATTGAGATTTTGTCAATTGACCTTGCGTTTTGCATTTGCTAAAAAAAAATTTTAAAATAGATGACAAACATCAAAACAAATATTTGCGGGATTGAATTCTCTAATCCAATTTTTACTGCTGCTGGTCCAACCTCATCGGATGCTGCGATGCTGAAGCGTGCGGCTGACGGCGGCGCTGGAGCATTGGTCACCAAGACAATCAGCCTCAAGCCGGCTCGAGTGCCCATTCCCAATATTGCTTCGCCATTTTCTGGTGGTTTGCTAAATGCTGAGTTGTGGTCTGAAATGAATTATGAAAAATTCATTTCTGAAGAGTTGCCACAAATTAGACAACTGGGAAAACCTGTCATTGTTTCGTTGGGTTATTCGCCAGATGAGTTGGCCATTTTGGGCAAAGTAGTCGAAGAAAGCGGCTGCGCTGATGCCATTGAATTTTCCCTTCACTATGCTGGAAAAGAAGTGGACAATTTGCAGCGCACGGCTGAATCATTGAAGAGCAATACCGGTCTGCCAGTGTTTGCCAAATTCAGCCCTGCTATTTATGATTTGAAGGCAGCGGTAATTGCCTTGGATAAAATTGTGGATGGTTTCGTCGCCATCAATAGCCTTGGCCCAGCGCTTGATTTTAATATTGAAACGTTGATGCCCATGCTAGGCAGCAACGATGGCAGAGGCTGGCTATCCGGTCGGGCGATTTTTCCCATTGGGCTGTACTTTGTGGCTACAATTTCACAGCTTACCGACAAGCCAATTATCGGCGTTGGCGGTATAAGCAAGGTCGAAGAGGTAGTCAAATATATCATGGCTGGTGCAAGTGCGGTTCAGGTTTGTTCGCTAGCCATTTTAAAAGGTCAAGATATTTACGGCACATTGGCGGACAAATTAGTGCAATGGATGGCTAAGCACGACTATCCGGATATTGAATCGATGACAGGCATTTTTCACCGCCGGGAAAAAAGTTTTTCCCATTTTTATGGAGAAGGAACACAGCTTTATCCCCACTGGATAAGGGAGAAATGCGATTTGTGTTTGGTGTGTGAAAAATCGTGCGTGCATCGAGCCATAAAATTTAGCGATAATATTTTTGAATTGGATAGATCAAAATGTCACAGTTGTGGATTGTGCATTTCTATTTGTTCAAGGAACGCTTTGTGGCTGGCTGACTGAAAGGCTTACTGAATTATTAATTGAGAAAAGTTGGCTGAGAAAAATAAATTTGAGTGTATTGGAGAAACTGGGCGCAAGCATGCTTCGACTACGCTTAGCCTGTCTTAGGCTTCGCTCAGCATGGCCTCGACATGGCCCAGCGCAGTCACCATGAGCGAAGTCGAAGAGCGACATAATTTATTAATACGTGTTGCCCACAACTTTAGCTGTTTACAAAGAGCTTTGACTTGAGTTATTTTTACGACATGTACTTAGATTCAGCAAAGGATCATTATTTAATTTGAGGAAGCATTAATGGCAGAATTAACTTCACTGCAGGATCAATTTCTAAATGAAATTGAAGCTGAACAGAATAAATTGAACCAACTCATCCAAAAATTGATTCAGATCAAAAGCTACAGCGGCGAAGAAAAAGAGATTGTGAAATTCATTCTTGAAAAAATGAATGAATTTAAGTTTGAGGAAATGTTTAGCGATGGGTTCGGCAATGTGGTTGGCAGAATTGGCTCGGGTGCGATCAAAATCCTGTTTGATGCGCACATCGATACGGTTAAAGCAACCGAAGCAGAAAATTGGTTATACCCGCCGTTTGCTGGTAAAATCATTAAGGGAAAAATTTATGGTCGCGGCGCAGTTGATGAAAAGCCAGCCATGGCTGGCTATTTGCTTGCTGGCAAGATGATGAAAAAATATGCCGAAGAAGTGCCGCTGCCGTTTACCCTGTACATTGTCGGCTCCGTGTTGGAAGAAGACGCTGATGGCTATCCGCTTTTTCATCTCATCAACAATGAAGGAATTAAACCGGATTATGTGCTGCTGGGCGAACCCACAGATTTAAGTGTTTATAGAGGCCAGCGCGGTCGAATGGAAATCAAAATTAACATAAAAGGTAAATCAGCTCACGGCGCTCACAATCAGCAGGGCATCAATGCGATCTATAAAATGAATCCTCTTATTGAGGCAATTGAAAAAATGGATAAAAATTTGCCTGATATTGCGCTGCTAGGAAAGGGCTCAATTACTGTCAGTCAAATTGTAAGTCGATCGCCATCACTCTGTTCAGTGCCTGATTTCTGTCAGCTTCACCTCGATCGCCGTTTGACCTTGGGTGAAACAAAAGAATCGGCCCTCACTCAATTGCACGATCTTGCCAGAGAAAAGAAAATTGACGCAGAAATTTTTGTCCCCAATTTTAAAGGTATAAGTTGGAAGGGAAAAGCCTACCAAGCTGAAGCCTATTTTCCAACCTGGCTTTTAGATGATGATCATGTGCTGACCAGAGCAGGCAAACAAACCGCAACGCAGGTTCTGGGCAGGCCGGCCGAATTGGGAGCTTGGTCCTTTTCTACCAACGGTGTCGCTACGGCTGGACTATTTGGCATTCCCACTATTGGCTTTGCGCCAGGCAGGGAAGAATTGTCGCACTCTGCCAGAGAGGAATTAATATTGAACGATTTGCTGACAGCCACAAAATTTTACTTTCTGTTGCCGTTTTTCTTATGCAAATTATTGAATGCTTAATTACCGACCTTGACAAAATTTCGATTGCATTTTTTGAGAATTAGTTAAATAGATGGAACTATTTTAGAGGCAGGAGATTTTTTTATGAACACAGGATTGAAAGGCAAACACTTTATCACTACGCAAGATTGGTCGATTCAGGAATTGAAGACACTATTTGAATTGGCAAAAATTCTGAAAATTGAACAAGCGATCGGGAAAATAAATCGGACTTTGGAGAACAAAACGCTGGGCATGATTTTTTTTGATGCCTCCACTCGAACGCGAACCTCGTTTGAAGTGGCATTAACACAACTGGGTGGGCACAGTATTTTTTTTGCTCCGCAAACCATGCAAATATCTCATGGCGAAGGTGCAAAAGATACAGCAAAAGTGCTTTCTGGTTACTTGCAAGCGATTGCCGTCCGCTACTGCCGCTATGGCGAGGGCAACCGCTACCTTGAAGAATTGCGCCAATCGGCCTCCGTGCCCATCGTTAATATGCAATGTGATGTTTACCACCCAGCACAAATTTTAGCTGATTATTTCACCATAATGGAGCATTTTGGCGAAAATACCAGGGGCTTGAAATTAGGCGTTAGCTGGACTCATGCGCCCAATTACATGCGACCGATCTCTGTGCCGCAGAGTCTGATTTTGCTCATGCCGCGTTTTGGCATCGATGTCACTTTAGCCTATCCACCGGAATTCAAGCTGATGCCGCACATCATCGAGCAGGCTGAGTTGAATGCCCGAGAAGCGGGCGTGAAATTTAGAATAACACATGAAATGGACGAAGCGTTTGACGATGCCGATGTGGTTGTCCCCAAATCCTGGGGACCGTTGGTTCACACTCAGGATGAAAAAGAAGGAATTGCTTTGATCGATAAATATCCGGGCTGGATTTGTAATGAAAAAAGAATGTCATTAGCCAAAAAGGGCGCAATTTATATGCATCCTCTACCAGCGGACCGGGGAAAAGAAGTGACGCCGGGTGTTATTGACGGGCCGCATTCGGTGGTCTATCAAGAAGCGGAAAACCGGCTCCATGTGCAGAAGGCGCTGTTGTCATTAATTATGTAATGCCACCGATAGCATCGCGCAAAGCGATGACAGCGGTCAGATTGCATGGATAACAAAATGTCCCATTATTACTACAAATGCTTTCAATGTCATTCACAATTTTCACAAGAAGAGATTGAAACAAAGGTTCAATACCTTTGCCCAAAATGCGGCACTGCCGAGAAAAAGCGACCATTGGAAGGCGTCCTATTAATTGAATATGATTATGATGAAATTAAAAAACATCTATCTCGAGATTATTTTTTGCAGCAATCTCCGGGTGCGTTTTGGAATTTTCCACAGCTTTATCCACTTCAATTTCGGCAGAAAAGAATCTCCAACATTTCAGCCCAGCAATTAGAAAAATTAAAACTCCCGCAGCATCCGCTGGTAAAAGTTAATGTTGACAATCGAAAAATGTCAATTTTTGATGATAGCCGTAATCCGACTTTATCGAATAAAGATCGTGCATCAAGTCTGGTGGCGTTGAAGGCAATACAACTTGGAATTAAGGAAATCGCAGCGGCCTCAACTGGCAATGCTGGTTCATCGCTGGCAGGAATTTGCGCTCGCTTGGGACTAACCTCTCATATTTTTGTTCCGGCATCAATTCCGGAGGGCAAGCGACTTCAGATTCAGGCTTACGGCGCTTTTATTTATACGGTCGCTGGCGACTATGATGCAGCGTTTGATTTATGTCTTGAGGCTTCGGCCAAAAATCGCTGGTACAACCGCAATACCGCTTACAATCCATTGACCATCGAAGGAAAAAAATCCGCTGCTTATGATATTTTTCTTGCCTCAAAGGGAAATCTGCCAGATGTCATTTTTGTTCCGGTGGGCGACGGAGTCATTATCTCCGGTCTTTTTAAAGGATTTGATGAATTGTGGAAATTGGGCTGGATTGAAGACATCCCCAAATTGATTGCGGTTCAGGCAAAAGGAAGTGATGCGCTCTTTCGTTATTGGCAAAATAATAAGTTTGAGTACAAGCCTGCTGCCACGATCGCTGATAGTATTTGTGCTGGCGCGCCGCGGAATTTGTACATGGCAGCCTACGCAGTCAAGCAAAGCAACGGGAAAGTGTTGGTGGTATCTGATTTTGAAATTCTTGAAGCGCAAAAAACCGCTGCCCAGAAATTAGGCTTTTTGATTGAGCCGGCGGCAGCGGCAAGTTTAGCTGGATTTTTTAAATTTGTTGAATCAGATAGTTTGCTTGAAAAGCAAAAAGTTTTGTTGTTTTTTACCGGCAATGGATTGAAAGACATAAATTCATTGACAAAATGGAATGCTCATCCTCAAATGAAAACTGCTGAAGAATGGAGAACTGAATTTTTTTTAGGTGATAAATCGAGGCGAAAGTAAAGTAAAAAAATTTTTTTATTGATAATGTAAAATCGAAAAGTTATATTAAACTCAAATCAAAATTAAAACTGAAAGATAGTAACAGAAATTTAATATAAAGAGCCAGCAATGAAATCTAATCCAAAAGACATCCGCACTGATGCGGCTGAAAAAATTCGAGGCGAAACCAAATATATTCGCGATGAAAAGATTGATGGTTTGTGGTACGGCACAACGATACGCAGTCCCTTTCCGCGCGGCCGGATAAAAGAAATTCAATTCCAGCCTGATTTCGATTGGCAGCAGGTAACTGTAGTTACGGCAAAAGATATCCCCAAAAATTATGTTGCCATGCTGGAAAATGATATGCCGTTTTTGGCAGAAGAGATTACCAATTATGTCGGAGAGCCGATAGTGCTGCTGGCAGCCGCTGATAAAAATTTATTGCAGGAAGCAAAAAAAAATATTGCAGTAAAGTTCGAGCCACTGCCTTTTCTGCTCAATATGCTCGAAGCCGAAACCAGCGACATTAAAATTTTTGGTGATCAAAACTTGTTCAAGGAAATTGTTATCGAGAATGGTGATGTGGAGCAAGCAAAAAGGCAAGCGGACAGAGTTATCTCGATCGAAGTGCGCACTGGCTTTCAGGAGCACATGTATCTGGAGCCGCAGGGCGTAGTCGCTTTTCCTGAAAAAAAACGTGTGGTTATTCGCGGTTCGATGCAATGTCCTTATTATATTAAAGGTGCCTTGGATACCATGTTTGATGGCAAAATCAACGTCACCGTCGTTCACGTGCCTACTGGCGGCGCGTTTGGCGGTAAAGAGGATTATCCGTCGCTAATCGCTGGTCATGCGGCACTGTTAGCAATGAAATCTGATCATCCCGTTGCCATGTTTTTCGATCGGGAAGAAGATGTGTTATTCACTACCAAAAGGCATCCGTCTTATCATGAAGATGTGGCTTACGTCAAAAATGATGGCACGATTTTAGGATTGGATTTGAAAATCTATTTGGATAGTGGCGCCTATTGCACGCTTTCTCAAGTAGTGCTGGCAAGAGCAGCATTGACTGCGGCGAATTGTTATTTCATTCCCAATATCCGCATTCAGGCTAAGGCATTGGCAACTAACATCACTCCACCTGGCGCCTTTCGTGGCTTTGGCGGACCTCAGGCAGTTTTTGCCATGGAGATGCTTTTGGAAAAAATTGCCCATGAATTGAAAATCCCTCCTGATGAACTGAGACGAAAAAACTTGATTCAGGCTGGGCAGTACACTCCCACCGGTCAGAAGTTAAAATACAGCATTTCAGCTCAGGAAGCGTTAGCGGATGTTTTGCAGAGAAGTTTGTACCAGCTAAAGTACTCTGATTTCAAAAAAAATAATAGACCGATGGTTGAAAAATTAGAAAAAGGAGTCTATCCTAAAAAGAAGCGGTCCGATGTCCTGAAGGGAATTGGTATCGCGCTTTCACAACATGGCGCTGGCTTTACCGGAAGCGGAGAAAATATTATCAAAGGGAAAATTCGGATTGAAATAAATAAATTAGGCCAGCCAGTAATTTATTCCGCTCAGACGGAAATGGGACAGGGTGAAATTACCGCCTTTCAAAAAATTCTGGCTGAGGCATTGTGCATAAAAAAAGATGACGTAATTGTCGCTGAAGTTAATACCGATTTTGTCCCTGATTCCGGTCCTACCGTGGCTTCACGTTCGACGATGATTGTGGGTAGCTTATTGATAGACGCGGCTCAGGAAATTATCGGGCATTTTCAAAAGCAGTTGAAAAAAAAGTTAGGAATGAATTTCTCGTACCAGCAGGGGTATTTTTATGCTGGAGAAAAAATTCTTACCTTCATGGAGGTAGCTCAAAAATTTGTCGGTTTGAAAATTGAAAAACAGTACGAGCACCCGCCGCTTATTAAATTTGATGATGCCAAATGGAAAGGCGATGCTTATCCGGTTTATTCCTGGGCTGCATCGGTAGCTGAAGTTGAAGTTGATCCGTTGACCTTTGCCATCAAAGTGACTAAATTTTACACGACACACGACATTGGCAAAGCGATCAACTACGATCAAGCAGTGGCGCAAATTCAGGGTGGCTCGCTGCAGGGCATTGGCTATGCGTTGTACGAAAAGATTACGGCCGAAAATGGTAAATTTGATGTCAGTGGTTTTACCGATTATGTTATTCCCACTGCGCTCGATATGCCAGAATTTGAGATCCGAATTTTAGAAAATCCCTATCCCTTTGGACCGTTTGGCGCCAAAGGTTTGGGCGAATTGCCGTTCGTCGGCGCTGCGCCGGCAGTGGTCTCGGCTTTGTGGATGATTTTTGGAAAAGAGTTTAACAAGATACCGATCTTGCCGGAAGATCTATTTGCTTTGTTCAGTCGTCAGCTATGTTAAAAAAATCCAAAATTGAAATTTTAAAAACTAAATAAATTAAAAATGACAAATTTAAAATCTCAAACGAATTGTTTAAATAGGTGAATTTGGAATTTGAGTTTTATTTGTAATTTGGATTTTTTGATTTGGCATTTCTCTGGAAGGATGCAGCATGAAAATATCGTTTCAAATCAATGGAAAAAAACTAAAATTAGAGACATCGCCTAAAAGGCGTTTGCTGGATATTCTCCGCGAAGATTTGAACTTGACCGGCACCAAAGAGGGTTGCGGCAAAGGAGAATGTGGCGCCTGTTCGGTTTTGTACAACGGAAAAATTGTGAATTCCTGCCTCGTGCCGGCAATGCAATTAGAAGGAGCAAAAATTGTCACCGTTGAAGGATTAAAAAATTGGCCAGTCTTTCAGCCCATCGAAAAGGCTTACCTCGAGAATGGAGCTGTGCAGTGTGGTTTTTGTATTGCTGGTTTTGTGATGTCCACAGCGGCATTTTTGCATGATAACACCCTACCAATTTCCGGGGAAAAAATAAAAAATGCCGTGGCTGGCAATATTTGTCGCTGCACTGGCTATGCAAAAATTTTGGAAGCGATCAATGAGTTAGCCAATCAACCAGAAATTGTACGACAAATTCAAAAAGATTGGAGCCAGACCTTTGAACAATAAAATTGCCGAAGAATATTTCCAACCCAAAAATATAAATGAATTAGATCAGCTCATTAAAAAAAGCCATAGCGAGATCACTTTTATTGCTGGTGCCACTGATATCATGGTGCAAAAGGAAAAGTGGGACACGGTGGCCACTTTCATTGACATGAGCACAGTCGTCGAATTAAGCCAAGGCATTACTGTCGGCAAAGCGGGGATAAAAATCGGCGCGGCTGTCCCTTTAAGTTTATTAATTCAGCACCCGGCCATTCAGGAAAAATTTCCAATTTTGATTGCTGCTTTAAAACAGATAGGTTCAGTCCAGATCCAAAATCGGGCCACGCTCGGCGGCAACATTGCCAATGCGTCCCCGGCCGGCGATAGTCTGCCAGTTTTGAACGTACTCGAGGCACATCTGCTGATTGGCCCACGTTTCAATGGCGAATTCGAGCGCTGCACCATCAGTGAATTGATGGTTGGACCGGGTGAAACAAGCTTAAAAAACAATCGCTATCTTGCCTATATTGTTATTCCCTTTCCCGGAGCAGAAAATTTATTCTGGTACTATCGCAAAGTTGGACAGCGAGAGGCATTAGCAATCAGCAAATTATCCTTGGCGGTTTTGGGTTGGTGCAAAAATAGAATCATTGAAAACATTAGAATTTCGGCCGGTGCGGTTTCGCCGCAGGTGACGCGGGCTTTCAAAACAGAAAAGCTGTTGGTCAATCAAATATTAAATCCGCCTTTAATAGAAAAGGCTAAATTGTCGATGGCTGATGAAATTTCGCCCATCACGGATATTCGTTCGACAAAAAATTACCGCCGAGCAATATGTGGAGAATTGTTGCGCGATGCTTTGTTCCAATTATTAAATGAATGACCAGTCAAAAAGCTGATTGGGCTAAAGCCCACGTGATTTCGGATTTC
>CAZNDR010000053.1:0-14108 GCA_964571835.1 uncultured Cytophagia bacterium
CTATTTCATAAAAATTTATTAGTGAAATTCTGTTTCAATTTAGAATTTTAGGTTATTATAAAAATTTGCCACCAAGGCAAGTTAACAAATTACACCGCTGAGGTATTTATCCAATCAAGCCCAAGCTTACGACAGGCATATTCCATTTCTCTCATGTAATTTCCGCACGCCATCATCCAGTGGAAACCGCGATGATCTTCTAACAGTTTTTTCCAGTTGCCATTTATTTTAATATCAAATTGCGAGCGGCAAATATCGTAAAAGGGATTGGCTTCGATGGAGCCGGTAAATCCCAACCACTGTTTTTGACTGCAATCGGGGCAAATCATGGTGATTTCGGTGCCGATAGCCAATTCGACTTTTGGCGTAGCGCCATAATCCGATTCAAAATGGGTGACCACTTTTGCCGTTGCATAATTTTCTCCGTCCATTCGTCGTGGCGCCGTGCAGTGGGCAGCTGTAACTAAGCCGTGATGGGGGTAGGTCGGATCATTGAGAAACACTGGTTTATGGGAAAGATAATAAAGCAGAATTCCCGATGGAATTACATTAAAATCAGATTCACAAAAAGCGAGCTTGCCTTCGTCATTCAATAAGCTGAGCGGCAGACAGGCAGTGGTTTCCGAAATAGGCATCACTGTGCCCATACAGTGCTGAATGGTGAAAGCGTTGGTGTTTAATTCCCGCAGGTAATCATTAAAAATGCTGAACAGCAAAAATCCATTAACGACGAATTGTTTGTTCGTGTGCAAAGTTGTGTTCGGCAAAGCCAGATATTTTTCCGTCCATTTTTCAGCGTTGGCAATTCTCTTTCGATCTGATCGTGCGGCTTTAATTCTCTTTTCTAAATCTTGATAATCGACTGTTTGAATATCTAATTTATATTTTTCGAGAGACAAGGCCGGCGCTTTGGGACAGCACCAACCACCACTACCTCCCAAGGCGACAATGCGATGACCGAGAAAATTTTTCACAGCAAACAAAACGCGCAGTTTACTGACCAAGTCATCGTATTCATCGACTATTACATCGTGAATGGTTATTCCTTTGGGATTGCGATATTCATCCAATTCAAATTCTTCAGCGCCGGTTCTGAGAAATCGGTTGTGCAAAATTTCATACCACAGATAAATTGGACCAGAACGGTGACGCAAAAAAATCAAACTATTTTTGTTCTCCGAAAAGCACGATTCCAGCAAGTCTGTCCAACCTGATGCCGCATAAACCAATGGCACATCAAAAGCTGTCGAGTCAGCCACTTGTTTTGCTTTTTCGACAGAACTGATTTTCTCGACTGGCAGGATTTCAATCGGGAAGGTTAGCTTTTCCCCAAGAGATTTTAGCTCGCGGTTGATGCGCTGGGCTTCATCGTGAATTTGATTTTCGGTCTGTAAGCCACCCCAGGGGCGCCATGATGTCTGAAGTCGCTTTCGCGGAATAGAGTAAACCAAAATCGGCTGAACGACCAATTTTTTCCCAAATTTTGTTAATGGCTTTTCCGGATCCCATTCGGGCGTGTCTGAAAAGGAAAAAGATGGTGTAATCAAGCTGGCGCCGGCAACTCCCAAGGCAGTAACCTCCAAAAATTCGCGGCGATTCATTGGCGATTTTGTGCAGGCACAACACATAAGTAGCTCCTTCTTCTTTTATAACTTTTTGGAAAATGTAAAAAATAATTTTCGGCGTAGGTGGTGATCAGGAAAAATAAAAGGCAATTAACATCATGAACGTTGAAGCGCTATTGATTTTCCAAAACTGTCAAAAAATGGTTATTGGCTGAGCCAATCAATTGACATCAACGTCTGCTTATTCCTGCCTTCCAAGAAAACAGCTTGAAAAAATAATTTAAAAAAATATACAAAATATAAAATAGATATTCAATAACTTTTTCAGCCTTGCCAGAAAAAGAATTCTATTGATTGTCATTAATATTTTTTGGTTTTTTTATTGATATGACAACTTGTTTTAATTATATTCAAAAAAATTTTCAATTCACCGTCTTTCCATGCGATGCCCAGACTTTTTTGAAGTCTATGCGAGGGCCAAAAACCAATTGGGTTCGAAGTTGCCTTCTGGCTTGAAGCAGATTGGCACAACTTATTATTTGAGCAACATTAAAAAATAGCCAGTAGCTGGCGGTCGAAAATTTGCAGCTATTTTTTTGAATTAATTTTAAAGGAGCATGCTATGGTTTTGCTTATTATTATTCTGGCAATAATATTGATAGTTGCTTTTTGGTTTGTTGCCGTTTACAATAAACTGGTACGGCAGCGGAATTTGGTTGAAGAGGCTTGGAGCGGCATCGACGTCCAATTGAAAAGACGCGCCAATCTAATCCCCAATCTTATGGAATCAGTCAAGGGTTATATGAAACATGAAAGGACTTTGCTATCGCAAATAGCGGAACTGCGGTCAAAAAGCATGCAAATCGGCGGAATTGGGGAGAGAAGCAAAACTGAGACTGCGCTCGCCCGTTCATTGGGAAATTTATTGGCGGTGGCTGAGTCGTATCCCGATTTGAAAGCCAACCAAAATTTTCTCGATCTGCAAAAACAATTGGCTGAAATCGAGAAACAGTTGCAAATGGCGCGACGGTACTATAATGGCTCGGTTCGGAATTACAATATTTTGATCGAATCGTTTCCCAGTAATCAAGTAGCTAATTTGTTTAATTTCACGCAACGAGAATATTTTGAGATTGAAGGTGAAAGTGACCGCGCTATTCCGCCGGTAAAATTTTGATTCAGTCGGTAAACATAAAAATTTGAAAAGAGGATGTATTGGCATGAAGTTTAGAATTTTTTTGTCGGCTGTTGTTTTATTCATTTTCATATTTTCCCCGATCAATTCTAATTTTGCCACTGAACAAAATGAACGAATTCTAAATTATCAATGCTACATCTCTATTCTGGAAGATGGCAGCATGAGCGTTAGTGAATTCATCAAAGTAGTTGCAGCTGGTGATCAGATCCGTCGCGGCATTTATCGAACTTTTCCCACCAAATATAAAAACAAGCTGGGCTTTAACGTGCGCATATCCTTTAAAGTAAAACAGGTTCTCAAAAATGGCGACTATGAGCCGTACCATGTGGTAAATTATGCTAATGGCGTGAAAATCTATATTGGGGACAAAAATGTTTACCTTGAACCGGCAGAGTATACCTACGCCATCACGTATATCACCAATCGTCAGCTTGGCTTTTTCAAAGATTATGATGAATTATAGTGGAACGTTACCAGAAATGACTGGCTCTTTAGCATTGAAAAAGCCGAAACGATTGTTCGCCTTCCCAAAGGCGTATCAATTTTGGATAAAGCAGCTTACACTGGTTTGGCTGGGGAAAAAGGTAGTGGCTTTATCATTGACGTTCAAGGACCCGATTTAATCAAATTTAGTACGACAAAAGTACTACAGCCCGGCGAAGGACTGACTGTGGCTGTTTCCTGGCCCAAAGGTTTCATTATTGAACCAGTATTCAAGGATAAAGTGCACTATTTTTTTCAGGATTATCCCAGTTTCATAGCTGGTCTTTTGGGTACGTTTGTTTTATTGGTGTTTTACCTTGTCACTTGGTCTAAGGTGGGAAAAGATCCAGAAAAAGGAACAATTTATCCTTTGTTCGAGCCGCCAAAAGATTTTTCTCCAGCGGCGGTTCGTTATGTAAGCAAAATGGGTTATAATGATAAGGTTATTGTTGCTTCGCTTGTCAGTATGGCTGTCAAAGGCTATATCCAAATACATGAAAGCAGAGGCGAATTTTCAATTTCCCGAACTCAGGTCAGTGATTCGGCTTTATCAAAAAGCGAAAAGAAAATCGCCAACGTGCTTTTTTCACGGAGCAACCGAGTCGAATTCGGGAAAACAAATCATACTACCATTCGCAATGCCATCGAATCCTTAAAACGAAGTTTGAAAGCGGACTTTGATAAGATATATTTTTTAACCAATTCCAGATATCGGTTTTATGGTTATGTGATATTGGTGCTGACAATGCTGGCATCGATCTTTTTTGTGCCGGAGACTGTGGAGGCACTTTTTATCATGCTTTGGTTTTCCGTGTGGACGTCCGGATGTTACGCTCTAACAGTTGCGGTTATCCGCGCCTGGAAAAGCGCGATGCATTCAGCCAGCGGATGGCGAATTCTCCAAAAAGGAGGCGCAATCGGCATGACACTTTTTTCATTGCCTTTTCTGTTGGGTGAAATCTTCGGATTTTATGTTTTCTGGCATTTTGCCTCGCCGATAATTTTAGTTATCTTGATGACGATTCTATTCATCAATATTCTTTTCTATCAGCTGCTTAAGGCGCCGACAATTCATGGTCGTCGCTTTCTAGATCAAGTTGAAGGTTTTAAAATGTATCTGGAAGTGGCAGAAGAAGATAGACTTAATTTGCTTCACTCGCCCGAGAAAACATCAGCATTGTTCGAAAAATATCTGCCCTATGCCATTGCTTTGGATGTGGAAAATAAGTGGAGTGAAAAATTTGCTGACGTGTTGGAAAAAGCCGGTCAAGCGGAGCAGTATTCGCCCAGTTGGTACAGTGGCAGTCACTGGAGTTCAATAGGCTCCACTGATATTGCCTCCAGTCTTGGCTCATCATTTTCATCGGCAATTTCCTCTTCATCGACTGCTCCCGGATCGAGTTCAGGAAGCGGAGGAGGAGGTTCTTCCGGCGGCGGTGGCTGGTAAACTTCATGAGTTGTTCATCACGGATCTAATCCGATCATATTTTATCTTGATGAAACTTATTTTATGGCAAAGGTTGAGAAAGAGATTAAGAAAGAAAAAGACTGAGCAATTTTTTTTTAACCTTGGCAATATTCAAACATAAACGTGAGGGTTAAAATTGAGCTTGAGAAAGAAAAATAGGACCATCTTTTTCTGGACCTTGACTTAATCTTAACCCAAAACCAATTTATAATGTGATTTTGGAAAAAAGTTGATAAAGCGCGGCCATTAGATTGTGACAAGATTAAGGAATCGGTATTGGCCGTCGCTGCTCGTTGACGGCGACATAAGTTATTTCGGCCGAAGTAACATGAACTATCTCGGCAGGATTGTTGTATCGGCTGGCTTTGACGATAACTTCAACTGTGATAGACGTATTGCCTTTTCGCAACGTCTTGGCGTAAAAAGATACCTGATCGCCGACAAAAACCGGCCAGTGAAATTCAACTTTGTTCATGGCAACAGTAACGAAATTTAGCGCCGCTGTTTTGCGTGCTTCCAGGCTGCCAGCGATGTCCAGATAGGAAAGAATGACGCCGCCGAATACTGTGCCATGGCGATTGGTATCTTTGGGCATGGGCATGACGCGTAATACTGGTTCATTGTTTGGCATGAGAACAATTTCCTTGTTTTTATTGATTATTTCAATGATTCAAAATTAGCAATGATGCCGAAAAAGCGCTAGTATTGTCTTGAATATTTAGCCTAAAAAAGCTTGCGGCTTTAGGATAGCAGAAATATTTCGAACCAATCTATTAGACTTTCATTGGTGTTGCCTAATAATGATTTTTCTCCGACCTGTTCAGCCTTAATTGTTATCCTCGCAACCGATAGTTTTGAAAACTCCAAATGATTTCTTTAATAACGACCTGAATGACAGCGAAGACCGGAATTGCAAACAGCATTCCCAAAATTCCCGCTATACTACTTCCCACTAATAAAATGATAATGACTAAGAGCGGATGGATGTCCACGCTTTTGGAGACGATAATTGGTGAAACAAAGATGTTATCCAGAAGCTGAACAACGGCAAAAGCAATAATTACGCTGATGACGGTGCCAATGGAACCGGTTTCCATAAAGCCGACTACGATACCAGGCAAAGCCCCAACCCAAGGTCCAAAGTAGGGAATCATATTTGCTAATCCAGCGACAACGCCAATGACAAAAAAATAAGGGATGTTCAGAACAAACATGGCGATAATGGATAAAATTCCGATGACTAAAGCAACCACCAATTGTCCCCTAATATAGGAACCTAATTTATCATTTGATTTATGAATGAGATTTAACGACATTTCAAAGTAGCGATTAGGTACCAGTTGAATGACAGCTTTTTTTATGTTCCTTCCGTCTTTGAGAAAAAAGAAAGTAATAAAGGGAATTGTAATAATCATTATAAAAGATGATAAAAAAGACACCAGGATATTTAAGCTTTTCAGAGTCAGCGCTTTAAAAAGATTATGAAGTTTAATGCTAATGCTCTGTGCCACTTCCGGCTTTTTCAAAGCGGGGAATCGTTCGGAAAAAATAGTTTGCAGTTTTTCGATGATAGAATCGGGATTTTCGTTCTGAATGAATTGGGCAATTGATTTGGCTTCTTGAGCAATGGTGGGGATTAGAAATTTAATGCCAAGAGCTACACCACCGAATAGCAACAAAAAAATGAGCACGACGGCAAGGGTTCTATTCATGCCATGATTCTCCAGCCAATCGACTGGTGGAGAAAGCAGGTAGGCAATAATAAAAGAAATGCCTAAACCCATTATCACTGACTCAATGTAAGGCATAAGGACAAAAATCAAAACAACTGCCGCCAGCACTAATAAAAACTTCATGATCTTCTTAATGGAATCGCTATTGATGATGAATACCATGCGGCTGTGCTGATCGTCTGGTTGGTCGTTGGCGGAGTTGATGAGCGAATAGTCCGTCATTTGATAATCTCAGCTTTTTCTAATTTTTGTTTTAAATTCTGCAGTTCAATATTGTGAAAGCGGAGTCGTTCAGCAATCATTTGGGCAAGTTTGAGTAAAATTTTGTTGCCCAGGCGTGGCTTCCTTTCGATCAAGTTGAACAGGTCAGGTCGGAACAATCCCAGCAGCGTTGTCTCACCAATGGCAACGGCCGTAGCAGAGCGGGGCGATTCGTCCAGCAGAGCCATCTCGCCGCAAAAGTCACCAGGAATAAGCACGGCTAATTCTTCCTTCATTTTGCTATTAAAATCTTTATAAATAGCAATCGAACCGGATTCGATAATATACATTCCTAATCCTGGCTCGCCTTCATAAAAAACCACTTCTTCATCTTTGTAATGACGCTGGTGAATAATGCGCTCAAATTCGTTTAATTCACCTTTTTTGAGATCGCTGAACATTGGTACTTTTTTAAGAATGATAGCCTGTTTGATCTGAAGTTGCTTATCTTTTTCAAAAATATTTTCCCAATAACTATTTTTTGTGTTCGCCATAAAAGCTCTTCTCTCTGAATCTATTTTACACGGTGCAATATAATAAAATCGCCTTTGTTTTACAAGATAATTTTTATTTGTTTATATATTTTTATTTTTTCTGTTGCTTTTGTAGGTTAAAAAGTTTATTTTATGAGCCATTAAGAGAGCCAATTGAGGGCGAAAAAATATAAAGCTAACTTGTTGTAAAAATTAAGGGCAGTTAGCAATTAGAAAATGCTTGCTATTCATCAAAAAAATAAAAGCAATAAAATTCTCGTGGTGATGGTTGCCTTTTTTTCGCTGCTGGCTTTCGATTTAGATAGCCAGGAGGTGGATAAACAAAGCCTTGCCTCCAGGCGCAGCAAATTAAATCGCTTGCGTAGTGAGATGGAAAACTATCGAAAAAGAATAGCCACTGAACAGAAAAAAGAAAAACAAATTTTGGAAAACTTGGCCAATCTGGATCGCGAAATTGATTTGAATTATGAATTAATCGCTGAGCTAAAAAAAGAGGAAAAACAAAAGCTGCAAGTAGTAGAGAAGATCGGTGATGAACTTAAAACCAAATTAGCAGAACTAAACCGTCTTCAAGAAATTTATAAAAAGCGAATAGTGTCTTTTTATAAATATGGCAGAGTTCGAGATATTGAATTATTATTATCGGCTAAATCTTTCAATCAAACTCTGGCTTGGTATAAATACATGAAATTAATTGCCGACAATGATCGAAGAAATTTTAACAATATCCTGGAGAAAAAGGAGAAGATCGAAACAAAAAAAAATAGCCTAAAAAATGAACTCATTGCCAAACGCCGCATTATTGATGAAAAAGAAAGTGAAAGCGAAAAATTGAAAATGAGCAGCCAACGGCGCAACGAATTATTGGCAGAAGTTCAGAAAAATAAAAAGATGTATCTCGATAAGCTCAGGCAATACGAATTATCTGAAAAGGAAATCCAGCGGCTCATAGGCGAGCAGGAACGAAAGCGGCTGACGTTAGAAAATCAGGGTATCATCGAGCCTACCAATTTCCCATCCTTAAAAGGCAGAATGATCTGGCCGACAGCTGGGCAGATCATCAACCATTTTGGACGGCATAAACATCCTTTATGGAAAACAGTTACCGAGAATATTGGCATCGATATCAGAGCTGAATTTGGACAGGAGGTGCGGTCTATCGCTAATGGAGTGGTTACGGCGATTACCTGGCAGCGCGGCCGGGGCAACATCATTATCGTCAATCACCTGGGCGGCTATTTTAGCGTTTACACCCATCTGTCACAAATCCTGGTTCAGATTGATCAGAAAATTGAAATGGGACAGGTGATTGGCGATGTTGGCGATACTGGATCGTTGCAGGGACCAATGCTGCATTTTGAAATGTGGAAAGGCAATCAGGTGCTGAACCCAGAAGAGTGGTTGGGTTGATCATATAGGCAAAGTGCGATTTTCGGCGCGCATCTGAAGATTGAAGAGGTGTCATAAAAAAATTTATTTGATTAAGGATAAGTCTCGCTGAGTGAAAGCATCGCTCAAAGCGAAACTACTGCGGCTCTTTTCTTTTGTAGAACATACATTAACCAACAGCACTAATTTTAACATGGCATTCGAAAATATCGTTGGTCAAAAGCGCGTCATCAAAATTTTGGAGCGAGCTATAAAAAGCAACAGATTGCCTCATGCCTTATTATTTCATGGACCAGATGGCGTGGGAAAAACTGCGCTGGCACTGGAAATGGCAAAAGCGGTGCTTTGTCAGCAGAGCGAGCTGTATTGTGATAAATGCAGTGATTGCAAACGCACCGCTCAACTGTCGCATCCGGACGTCATCTTAATATTCCCGGCACCAAGCGAACCAAAAGCCGACGATTTAAGAACCGTGAGGCAAAGCATTGCCAACAATCCCTACTTCCGAACTGAATTATGGGCAAAAGCTGAGATATTGATCAAATCCATTCGCGATTTGAAAAAGACTGTCAGCCTGAAATCTTATGAAAATAAAGGCCGGGTAGTTATTTTGTTGGATGTCCATCGCTTTCGCACCGAGGCTGCTAATTCATTTTTGAAGTTGTTAGAAGAACCGCCGGAGAAGGTACAAATGATTCTGATCACGGCCAATCCGAATTGGTTGTTGCCAACTATTATTTCGCGATGCCAGCAGGTAAAATTCGATCCATTAGCCTGGCAGGATATCGAAGCAGCACTGATAAACAAAGCGCAAGTGGAAGCCAATCGGGCCCATCTGGTCAGCCGGATGAGCTTTGGCAGTTATCGTCGCGCTTTGGAACTATTAGACGAAAATCTTGAAGAAAAGCAGACAATCATGATCGACATTTTGCGCAAAGTACTTTTGAGCGATCTGGAGTTGTTGTTGCTAGTGGAAAAGTTGGTCGACCAACACGATCTGAAAATAATTAAAGATATTATGGCATTGATGCTGGTCTGGTTCCGAGATGCTATGATGGTGGAAACCTTTAAAGCAGAAGCTAATTATAAAGATAAAATTATTAATGTTGATCTAGCTGAAACGCTGATCAAATTTGTCAATAGTTTTGATTTCATTGATTATGAAAAAATAGTGGCTAAAATTGAAAATGCTTTGGAGATGATAGAACGAAACGTAAATATCAATCTGATCTTATTGCAATTATTATTTGAAATTAAGAAATCATTACGGAGAAAAATACATGTATGATTTTATAGAGGTGGTTTTTAAAGGTGAACGCAAGCAGTTGTACACCAATCCACAACAATTCCCCTTTATGGTCGGCGATTATATCATCGTTGAAGCGGATAAGGGTGAAGATCTGGGGCAGGTCAACCAGGTGGGCCCACTGCTTTCCAAAAAGAAAAGTGAGGCTGAGCTCAAGTCGATTTTGCGCAAGCCTGATAAAAATGATTTGGCCAAGTTGGCTGAAAATCGGGAAAAGGAAAAAAATGCTTTTGTCGTTTGCAAGCAGAAAATAGAAAAGCATGGTTTGAAAATGAAATTGGTGGATGTGGAATACCAATTTGACAATAACAAAATTACTTTTTATTTTACCGCTGAAAGGCGGGTAGATTTTCGCGAGCTGGTCAAAGACCTGGCTGCGCAGTACAAAGTCCGCATAGAGCTCAGACAAATCGGTGTCCGCGATGAAGCCAGAAGAATTGGCGGCTATGGCATTTGTGGTCGGAAATTATGCTGTGCCTCATTTTTGAAAGAATTTGAGCCGATCACCACGCAATGCGCTAAAGAACAATTTTTGCCACTTAATCCCCAGAAACTTTCCGGCGTTTGCGGCAGGCTAATGTGCTGTTTGAATTATGAGCGGCATTATTATCTGGAAATTCTGGAAAAATTTCCGCCGGTAGAATCGGAAATTCAGACACCAAAAGGGCCTGCTATTTTGGAGAAAATTGATGTGTTCAAACAAGAAGCGATTCTAAAATATAGTCGTGAAGAAGGGGGAGACGAATATATCAGAATGGCATTGAATGAAATAAAAGAGCTGACAAAAAATATGTCGTTTCCACAGAAGACGATAAATGATTAGTGAATAAATGGGAAAGGAACAGTGTTGGACGACAACAAGAAAATTCTCGTGACCAGTGCCTTGCCCTATGCCAATGGTCCGATCCATTTAGGACATCTGGCAGGCGCCTATTTACCGGCTGATATATTTGTACGATACTGCCGGCTGAACCAATTGGAGGTAGTTTTTATTTGTGGCTCAGATGAGCATGGCGTGCCCATCATGCTGCGGGCTCGCGGCGAGGGCATTACGCCCCAGGGGGTAGTTGACCGATTTCATGAAATGAATAAAAAAAGTTTTGCTAGCTTTGGAATGAGTTTTGACTATTATGGCAGAACTTCAGCCAAAATTCATCATCAGACCAGCCAGGAATTTTTTAAAACGCTGGCTGAGAAAAATGTCTTTATTTTGAAAGAAGAAGAACAACTGTTCGATCCTGAAGCGAAGATATTTTTAGCCGATAGATTTATCCGCGGCACCTGCCCCTGTTGCAGTTATGAAGATGCTTATGGTGATCAATGTGAGAAATGCGGCACGTCGCTCAGTCCCAAAGATTTGATCAATCCGCGCAGCGCTATTACCAACGCCGAACCAATTTTGAAAAACACCGCGCATTGGTATTTGCCATTGGAAAAATATCAAGGACAACTTGAAAGCTGGATCAATACTCATTCGGATTGGAAATCTAATGTGTTAGGACAAATTAAAAGCTGGCTCAATGACGGCTTAAAAGACCGCGCGGTTACGCGCGATCTTTCCTGGGGAATTTCGATTCCTGAAGAGGTAAGCGCAGCGAACAACATCGATGCCTCGGGAAAAGTCTTATATGTCTGGTTCGAAGCGCCGATTGGCTATATTTCAGCGACAAAGGAGTGGGCGCTGGAAAAAGGTGAGCCGGATTTATGGAAAGCCTATTGGCAAGACCGTACCACGCGGTTAATCCATTTTATCGGCAAAGACAATATTGTTTTTCATTGTCTCATTTTTCCAGCCATACTCATGTTACATGGCGATTACGTGCTGCCAGAAAATGTACCGGCGAATGAATTTCTGAATCTTGAGGGAAACAAATTTTCCACCAGCCGAAATTATGCGGTGTGGCTGGATGACTATTTGGCTAAGTTCGAACCGGATTCTCTGCGTTATGTGCTGGCAGGCAATTTGCCCGAGACACGAGATGCCGATTTTTCCTGGAAAGATTTTCAAGCGCGGCATAATAATGAATTAGCCGATACACTGGGCAATTTTGTCAACCGGACCATAACTTTTGCACATAATTATTTTTCTGGCAAAGTGCCGATACTAGGCGCTCTGGATGAATCCGACCAGGAGCTAATTCAGCAAATAAAAGCTACTGCCCAACGGGCTGGTGAGTTGATCGAGAACTATCAGTTCAAAGCTTACGTACGGGAATTTATGGACTTGGCTAGATTTGCCAATAAATATTTTAATGATAAAGAGCCCTGGCAGACGCGAAAAAAAAATCCGAATATCTGTGCTACGACCATCAATCTATGTTTGCAAACCGCATTATCTTTGGCCATTATCGGCGAGCCGGTTTTACCATTTACCTCAAGAAAAATCTGGAAGCTGTTAAATCTTGATCATGAACCGCATTGGTCAGAGGCTGATAAATTATTGCTTAAAGCTGGTGATAAGATAAAAGAGCCGGAAATACTTTTTGCTAAAATCGAAGATAGTGTCATTGAGCAGGAAATTTCCCGTTTAAAAACAGACGCCAATACGCAAATTAAAAAAAATAATCTCAATGAGCCCAAGGATAGCCAAATGGAGCGAATTGCTTTTGAAACTTTTAAAAAAATGGAGCTGCGCGTCGCCACAGTTGTGCAAGCGGAAAAGGTGGAAAAAGCTGATAAATTGCTAAAACTGCAAATTGATCTGGGAACCGAAAAACGCCAAATCGTCGCTGGAATTGCATTGTTTTATTCGCCAGAAGAAATGGTCGGCAAACAAATTATTGTGGTGGCGAATTTAGATCCGGCAACTATTCGCGGGGTCGAATCCAATGGTATGCTTTTAGCAGCTTCAGATGAGACAGGCAAATTGTCACTGTTAGTGCCGGAGAAAGAAATGCCAGCAGGTTCAAAAATAAGCTGATCAGATGGCGTCGTTTAAAAATGTCACACCCAAAAAAAGCCTTGGCCAAAATTTTTTAAAAGATGAAAACATCGCTCGCAAAATTGCCGCTGTGTTGGCTTTGAAACCGGATGATACCGTATTGGAAATTGGGGCGGGCACCGGCGCATTAACAAAACATTTGTTGCAGACAGGCGCTGCACTTGTTGCTGTCGAGATTGATAGCAGATTGTTCGAGATTTTAAGAGCGCAATTTGCCCATGAAAAAAAAATAGCACTGATAAATAAAGATTTTCTGAAGTTGAATTTGCCAGAATTAATAGCGACGAGCCATCGCTGGAAGATCGTCGGCAATTTACCCTACTTCATTACCAGCCAGGTTTTGTTCAAAATTTTTGACAATTGCCACTTATTTGAAAAAGCAATTTTGACGATGCAAAAAGAGGTGGCGCAACGAATTGTGGCGCGACCGTTTTCCAAAGACTACGGCATTCTATCAGTGCACAGTCAATATTATAGTGAGGCAAAAAGGTTATTTGATATTTCGCGAAAAGTATTTTTTCCTGAGCCTGAAGTAACTTCTTCAGTTGTTGAATTCATTTTCAAATCTGATAAAATTTTGACCCAGCAGGAAGAGGAGATTTTTCGTTTGGTCGTCCGAAAGGTATTTTCGCAACGCAGAAAAATGCTGAGAAATTCCTTAAAGACAATTGCGGTATTAGCCGCAAAAATGGATCAATTAAATTTTAATTTAGACAAGCGTCCGGAACAGCTGACCGTATTCGATTTTCTTGATCTGTGTCAACAGATCGCCAGGCTGCAATTTAAGTAGTGGTAGAGGTAGAAATGGAAGTTGCAGATGCGAAAGAAATTATTGCCAATATCAGGTTTCTCATTGATGAAAAAGACGAGCCGATAATTCGTAATATTATCGTTGGCTTACATCCGGCTGATATTGCTGAGCTTCTTTCTTATTTAAAGGAAGACCATCGCAAATATATTTTCAGTCTGTTGGAGGCAGAAGTCGCCTCGGACGTTATTGCTGAACTGGACGTGGTATCGCGTGACAATATTCTGGATGATCTTGATGAAGAGCGGATTTCCGAGATCGTCAACGAGATGGATTCCGATGATGCGACTGACCTCGTTTCGGATTTGCCAACTGATGTTGCCCAAAAAGTGTTGGAGAGTATCGATAAAGAGGATTCGGAAGATGTCATCGAATTGATGACGCACGAAGAGGATACCGCCGGCGGTATCATGGGCAAAGAGTTCATCGCGGTGAATATGCATGCGACGGTCGATGAAACAC
>CAZNDR010000054.1:0-13978 GCA_964571835.1 uncultured Cytophagia bacterium
GTGCAAACAGTGGGACAGACCTGCGTGCCGGCGTTTGATTAGTGCCTGACTGAAAACCTCCCGCAGGTTTAGGTTAACGCTAAATAATTTTGAAACTTGGTGGAGCTTATTTCCGTTAATTTTGCCAAAGCGGAAAATTAATTTTTCGTTACATTCAATTTTTAATTTTCCGCTTTCTTATGTTCAATCTAGCTGTTGCATTTTATGAAGGTGCATTAGAGAATCAAATTCTCTTTTTGAAAAACTAACACCGCGCCTTTCCAAAACAGTTTCTCTTCGGTGGCGTGGTCCGAAAATTAGCCTGGGCAGGAGCAACGGTACGAACCACAATTTTATTAGCCTTGGTCAAGGGGTAAAAATAGTCTCTTTTAATTTCTGCAATTGGTTCTTAATGAAGGTATATGATTCATTAATATCAAAACCAATGATACTTATTAAATTATGTCATTTGCACCCATCGAGCTATGAAAAAAAATCGCCTTATTAGTTGCACAATATTGGTTGTTTTCTTTTTTGGGCTAATCTTATCGACGGCACCTAATAAAGCGATCGACACTAATAAAAAAATAGTTCGAATATTAGAAAGCACACCAGACAAATTAAGCCTTGAAGTTACAGTTCCTCCTTTTGGGATAAAATCAAAAATTTTTCAAAGTGAAAAATTCGACCTTATCGAAATCCCAGGTTTTCTCCAATCCTGTGAGCCGAGCAAGCCACAGTTGCCTTTGACGGGCTATTTATTCGGAATTCCCCTTTCAGCACAAGCTTCAGTGGAAATTTTGGCAGCAGAATCCAAATTGTTCTCCCCATTCGATATTTTTTACACACCAAAGATGACCTATTATCCTGATAGTTTAGAAATTAAAATGGGTATCTCTTCCCCATTTTTTGAATCGGAGGTCGATAGCAAAATAGCTCCGGTAAATCAATTCTACCCGCCTCAGATCGTCCAATTTGATGATTCAACTTTTATCCGCGAGCAGCGCATCGGCCGGTTAACCATTTTCCCGGTTCAATTTAATCCGGGAACAAAACAAATTCGTTTTTATAGCAAGCTCAAAATAAGGATAAATTTCTCTGCTCACGACAACGGCGGTTTAAAAACTCAGCCTGAAAATCAGTTATCCGAGCCATTTGAAAGACTATTAAGTTGTTCGCTGCTCAATTATGATCAAGCAAAATATTGGCGACAGGCAAGAAGCGGCTTTTCAGACAAATTGCTAAAATCGGCTTCAATCGATCAAAATGATTGGTACAAAATAATGGTTGATGAAGATGGAATCTATCGCCTCACCAAAGCCAATCTGCAAAATGCTGGCTTAAATGTCTCCTCCGTGGATCCGAGAAAAATTAAAGTCTATTATCAGGGCCAGGAAATCCCGATAATTTTCATAGGCGAGGAGGATGGCGTACTAAATGATACTGATTATCTCGAATTTTATGGTTTTGCTACCAGAAACGATTACACTTACGACAATGTCTTTTGGCTTACCGTTGCTTTAGAAAATGGGATCAGGATGACATTACAAGACGGAATATTGAATGGTACATTTCCCGTGGTGACTCGCTCGGAAACGAGAGTTCATTTTGAGCAAAATAATTATTACGGCACCAGCATTCCCAATGGTGAAGGTGAAGATCATTGGTTTTGGAATTACCTCTCGTCTCCGAGTTACTTAGATTTAACTATAAATCTGAATAACGTTGTCAATATTTCGTCTCTGCCATGCCAACTGAAGATTGAATATCGCGGCATCTCTCACCCAACCAATAATCCTGATCATCACACGATAGCTTATATCAACGGAAATAAAGTGTTGGATAATAAATGGGACGGGCAGTCAAAATTTCAACAGGAAGGCAATTTTGTACAAGGGTATTTGTCTACTAGTGCCAACACGGTCCGAATAAGTGAGCCGGGTGATACCGGTGCGCCCATCGACCAAATTTATATCAACTGGATCGAAATCGAATATTGGCAGGACTATATTGCCACTAATGATGTCTTTTTATTTCAAGGCCGGCGCGAGCCTGGCACCCGTCAGTTTGAGGTGACCAATTTTTCTACCAGCAATATTCAGCTCTTTGACATAACTGATTCAACAAATGTCAAGAGAATTGCCAATTGCACTGTAGAACCGTTCGCCAATCGTTATCGGCTTCGCTTTCAGGATGAAAACAGTGGCCGCCGCTATTTGGCAACGACCTCAGCTAAAGTAAAAAGCCCTAAAAGCTTTGTCCGAGATAATTCGACTCAATTATGGTCACGTACAAATCAGGCAGATTACATTATTATCAGCCATGAAAATTTTTACCACAATTTATCGACTTTGGCCAATTTCAGAGAAAATCAGGGATTAGCCGTTAAAACCATTGATGTTCAAGATATTTATGATGAATTTAATTACGGCGTCAAAGATCCTCAAGCCATCAAGGACTTTCTTACCTATGCCTTTTATAATTGGCAAAAACCGGCGCCGACTTATGTCCTGTTAGTCGGCGATGCCAGTTATGATTATAAAAAATATCGAACTGACAGCGCTGAAGATTTGCTGCCGACCCATCTTTTCGAAAGCAGCGTTTACAATACGGAAACCTCTTCAGACAACTGGTTTGGCTGCATCAGCGGCAATGACGCATTAGCCGACATTTTTATTGGCAGGCTATCTGTCCGCTCACATGATCAATTGAACATTATTATTGATAAAATCATCGATTATGAAAATCACCTCGAAGGGGGAACATGGAATAAAAAGGTGCTCTTCGTCGCTGATAACGCTGATGAGGGTGGCAATTTCGAAGCTCTGTCCGACTATTTTAGTGCTAATTATATTCCTTCGAATTTTAATGTAACCAAGCTGTATTTACGGGATTATGGCAGTGCGACAGCCACGAAAGACGCCATTATCAGTCATATCAGCAGCGGTTGTTTGTTGACAAATTATGTCGGACATGGTTCTTTAGATTTATGGGCGAGTGAAAAGATATTTGAGTCTGCCAACGTTTCAAGTCTGACCAACAGCCGCAAAATCCCGCTGGTGGTTACGATGAGTTGTATCAATGGTTTTTTTCATCACGCACTCATCACCAATTCTCTGTCAGAGGTATTTTTGAATGCCAATAATGGCGGCGCCGTCGCTTCTTTTTCGCCTAGCGGTTTTGGCTACACTGCTGGCGATCAGTATCTCGGCGAAGGATTATTTAAGGCTATCTTTCAGGAAAATGATTATATCCTTGGTTCATCCATTCAGCAGGCAAAATTGGCTCTTTTTGCTGGCGGCAAATCGTTTCACGACCACATTGCTTTTTTCAATTTATTGGGCGATCCCGCTTTGCAGTTGAATATTTCGCCCAGCACCATCGCGGTGCACAATCAATGGAATTTAATTTCTTTGCCTAGAATTCCGGAAGAGCCATCTGTAAATCATGTGCTTTCTTCGCTAAGTGGAAAATGGAAAAAACTATTAGCTTACTCCAATGGCTCGTGGATCGGTGCTGATGCTGACATCCCAGCTGCTTTTTGGACGCTTAAAGAATTGGAATGGGGACGTGGCTACTGGCTGCAAACCAATGACCAGGGAGAAATCAATTGTTCCGGTGCAGAAAAATCCTGCGCGCTTCCTTTGTACGCTGGCTGGAATTTAATTGGCAATTCGACGCCCTTGACTTTTCCACTTTCAAATTCGCTCTCCCCTATTCAGAGCAATTGGAAAAAAATCCTTTATTATGCTAACGGCACCTGGAACGGAGCTGATGCTACCGTACCAGCTAATTTCTGGACGCTCAAAGAATTGAAACCGGGCTGCGGCTATTGGCTGGAGATGACCAAGGCAGATACTTTGGATTTTTCTCGAATTCCTACCTCTCAGCAAATTCCAGGTTTGCTGAAGGAAATCAACGATGGCATCACGCAGTCAGAGAAAGCAAAAGAAAAAAATCCGACTGCACTCGAGCAGGAACACCTTCAAAAATTTGCCCCAGCCAGCGCTTACACGCTTAGCATTCGCAAACCCTCCGGCTTTTACGGCAGCGCAATCATTAAAAATTTGCCAGCATTAGCCGGGACAAAAATCTCTGCCTGGCAAAAGGAATTGTTGGTCGCTCCAGAATTGACGATCTCAGAATCAGGAAAATTTGGTTTGCTGTTGATTGGCAGCGATGATTCAGAAACTGCTGAAGTCGAAGGCGCATGCCCCGATGTTCCCATCGTTTTTAAGCTGCAGACGCCAGATGGGAAAATTTATACAGCCGAAGCCCAAGGTTCGTGGCAGGAAGGCGTCAATTTGCGTCTTGATCTTTGCGCGCTTTCGACAGCCGATAACACAGAAAATCCAATTACGATTGAAATGCGAGTTGACGATAAAATTGTGGGAAAAGAAATCTTTGATGGCGATCCGATATCGAACAAGGCAACCATTTCTGCTTTCATTTATGGTGGCAAAGAGCCATTGACAGATGATAACTTCCAAGTATCCCTTAATTCTGAAAAATTAGCCAATAACTGTTATTCGTTTTTGCCGGTTTCCGATAGCACGAATCTTCAAGGGAAGATCATCTATTCTCCTCTTCAACTGGTGGAGGGCCAGTACCAGTTGACTTTTGATATATCCGAATCCCAAGCATCGGCCCAGAACTATAGTGCCAGTTTTGTGTTCATCATTAGCACCAAACTGAAATTGGAAAAAATTGTCAATTTTCCTAATCCGATGCAGCGGGATACAAAATTTACTTATTTCCTGCTGAACGACGAGCCGGCTCAAGTTTCCATAAAAATTTATACTGTTGCTGGACGCTTGATAAATATTATTCATTCAGCCTCAAACCAAATCGGCTACAATGAAACCTATTGGGATGGCACAGATGAATGTGGCGAAGAAGTTGCCAATGGTGTATATTTTTATAAAATTATAGCCAAAGCTGGTTCTGAAAAAATAGAAAAAATCGAACGATTGGTAGTCATGAAATGATCAGTCTCTGGCGATCTTTGTGAGGCGGTGAAATGCGGATAAAAGCAGTTTAAATTGATCGAAAACAATTCTAAAAATGGTCTTTAACAAAAAAGATAATTTTCAAAAATGTTATTGCTTCAATCGATTGTTTTGATTATCTTATCGGTGCAGATGGCATTTGCCAAAAAATTTGCAGCTAAATTTTTGTCCGTGGTCGTATGCGCCAGAACATTGGCAATAGATCGTGCCTAAGTGGAGTTAGCAGAAGATAGCTTTTCAGCTTTTTAAAATAAAGAGAAACACCAGCTATGAAATTTGTGGCAAATCATAGGATATTCAAGAATCATAATATCACCATCCCTAAGTCCCAGCTCTTCGAGTACTGGCTTTCAAAGCGGCCTTTGCCAGCACTTTCCTCCTTTAAGGGGGGACAAGCGGAAAGGCTAAAAGGACAGACATTCATTTTTTTTTTTCGTTTTGCCCTGTGATCAGTCAGTGAAATATGTTATCAGCTGTATATTTTTTATTTTATTGACTGCGTTTTCATTGTTAGCTCAAGCGCCGCCACAGCCTTCAGATTTTTGGGGAACTATTAAAATTGGCGGCAGCGATGCCCCCGTTGGTACTACGATCACGCCGACAATAAATAATATTGAATACCAAACACCGTTCACGATTACTGAAGCCCTGGGTCCCGGCTTCTATGGCTTGCTGTCCGTTAATGGAGATATTGAATCGACGATTGATGTCAAAGAAGGAGGCGTGAATGGCGACATAATTGTTTTTAAAGCCAAAGTCAATAATGATGAATATATCCTTTATCCGAATGGCACATGGCAAGGAGGCACCACTCAAGTGCTGAACCTTTCCGATCAACATCCCATTCCAGTTGAGCTTTCATCCTTTCGAGTTGGGACGAATTGCCATTCGGTAGAATTAAATTGGACTACAGAGAGCGAAAGTAACAATTTTGGATTTGAGATTCAAAGAAGCGAAGACTCAATTACTTTTCAACGGATCGGCTTTAGACCAGGCAGAGGGACGACCTCTTCACCGCATAATTATCAATTTGTTGACATCAATTTGCCTAGCGACAAATACTATTATCGGTTAAAACAGATCGATACTGACGGCAGTGCCACTTTTTCCGCTACCATTTTCGTTTCGCTGTCAAAGCCAAATGATTATCAGCTTCAGCAAAATTATCCCAATCCATTTAATCCGACGACGACAATTTTATTCTCCATCGCCACTGACGAAAGAGTAGTCCTTAGCATCTATAATGTTTCCGGTCGGCTAATCGCCACACTGATAGATAATCTTTTAACTGCTGGAACGCATGCTTGTGAGTGGGATGGGAAAGACACAAATGGCAATAGCGCAGCTAATGGGCTCTACATTTGTCATCTTTCTGCCGGAGAATTCTCTGAAACTAAAAAAATGCTCCTGGCAGAATAATGCACCTTTTTTTATGGCAAAAGATTCTTATCAGATCTATTGCAAAGGCTATTTTGCGAAATTAAAAAAGAGATCTTTTTAGCACCTTAAAAATGGATGAAATAACAAAAATTTTTTGGTCGATTTTTCTGTTGATGTGCCCGCCTTTTGTTATGGCACAAGTTATTTGGGTGGACACTAATTGGCAAGCCAATAATTTCGAACAAATTCAAAATCTCGATGCGGATTCCAGCCCAGGTGAGCTCATCTTAAAAAATAATACCTCCAATATGGTGCTGGCATTTACTCCTACTGCCTTAGCCGGTATTTGGGATATCGAAGAATTTAGCGGCAAGCTATTTTTCGCCGCCTGCACCTCGCCGATGTCCATTGATGGCGGCAAAATTTATTCCTATGATTTTTCGACTAACGAGATTAAATTCGAATACGACGTCTATGAACAAGGCCTTCTTCAAATGAGCGTCGCTAACAATAAGCTGTACGTGCCTGGTCTGGATTCACAGGGCAGCGGCCAGACTGGTAATATCTATATTTATGATGGTCTTCAATGGCTTTGTAAATCAACTGTTCCGCAGGCATTGCATGTGCTCGACCTCCAGTTTTATCAGAATAAAATGTTAGTGACGACTGAAACTTTTTTCGATAATATTTCCAGCGGTAAAGTATTTGGCAGCCAAGACGAAGGCGATACGTGGGAAGAATTGTTTAGCGTCCGGGCAGATCCGCCAGGCAATCTAGCAAATCAGTTGCAAAAAGATATTAATCAAAATAAGGCGCATGAGCTCTTAAGCGCCAATTCGCGGCGGCTCTTTTTTATGGGTGAATATAACAACCAGCTCTTTGTCCAGGGCGATTTGAAGGAACCAGAAGGAAAAGTGTTATTTTGTTATGATGGCCAAAACTGGTCGACTATTCGTCTGGAAGATTTGGTTTTTGGTTATGGCACTTTTAAAGTTTTCAACAATAATTTATATTTTTTAAATAGAAACAAACTGCACTTATTTGATGGTAGCAAGTGGACGTCCGTCGCACTGCCGTTTTCGGGAGGTATCATCGCCAGAAGTTTAGCCATTTATCAAAACAATCTTTTCAGTGGAGCTGAAAACGGAAAACTCTACCAAAGCTCATCTGGTTACGTATGGAATTTAGAAGCGATTCTTGGTGAGGGCAATGATGAAATCGAATCAATTGGCACCTGTCACGGCCGGTTGTTTGTGGGAACTAATGGTAACTTTGCACAAGTTTATGTTTCTGCTGCCGCACCCACTGGCTATTTGATTTCCCAAAAACATGATTGTGGCCTGTCCTTCGCTGGCGGCAATATAAGCTGGCAGGCGCTGACACTTGCTGGAAGAACTTCGGTTCAATTTCAATTACGAACAGCCAAATCAGAATGGGAATTAATGAATAAGGATTTTATCGGGCCTGACAATGCTCCAGATAGCTTTTATGAAAATTCAGGCGAGGCAATCAGCAGCTCACACACTGAAGATCGATGGCTTCAATACAAGGTAGTTCTATCGACAAACGACCTTTCATTAATGCCTATTCTGCAAATGGTAACTATTTCAGTCAACCAAATCGGAGCGACAGTCGGTATTTCTGGACACATCAATTATTACAGCTCAAAAATTCCTGTTGAAAAAACTTTGCTGAGCCTATCTGGGGATACGACAAATTCTCTTTTCTCCAATTCCAGTGGCGCTTTTGACTTTTTAACTCTGAAAAAAGAAAAAAATTACACTCTGCTGCCATCAAAAACTGATGGTATTCCACCGACTACAATTTTGAGTTATGATGCTTCATTAGCAGCCAGGATGGCAATCGGAGCGCTCACCAATTATTCTGCCGAACAAATGGTGGCAGCGGATGTTGATCACAACAATACGATTCAATTGTACGATGCAGCTTTGATCGCCAGGCACGCGGTGGGATTGCCTGCTTTGCCAACATCCGATTGCGGTGAATGGGTCTTCCAGCCTAAAAGCCTGTCCTTTCCATCCTTGAGCAGCAGCATCAACGAGGCAAATTTTATCGCAATTGTTCTCGGAGATGTGGATGCCAATTGGACGCCGGCAGTTGGTTTCCCAAAAACCATAGCGCAAGCTTGTCTTGACACTATTTCAGCCTCAGCGATTTGCATCAACAACGAAATCTGCCTGCCCTTTTCGGCCCGACTTGATGAGGATGTCTATTCATTTGACCTTCATCTCCAATATCAAGTGGCGAAATTTAATTATGCAGGCTATGCCTTAGCCGAAAATTGCCATCACTTTAAAATTGCTGTCAATGACTCAGAGCCGGGAATATTAAAAATCGGAGGTTACGGCACTTATCCGTTGGCAAAAAAAACTGCCTTCATCCATTTAATTTTTAGGTCAGTCAATCCAGGAGCAGCAGAATTTCAATGCCAGGTGGACAACTTTTTTTTAAACAACATAAATTTAGCCCGCGGCTTAATTGCCACCGCCGGCATGCCAAAGCCAGTTCACAATCGCCAGCGCTTTGCGCTTTACCAGAACCAGCCCAATCCTTTTAATCCGACCACCGAAATTCGTTTCGAATTAGCCGAAGCCTGTTGGGTAAAGCTGACTATCTTTGACTCGATCGGCCGCTTGGTGACAAATTTGGTGAATGAGAAATTATCTGCCGGCAGCTTTTCAGTGATTTGGCAGGGTGAAAATGACAATAATGATCAACTGAGCAGCGGTTTATATATCTGTAGCTTAAAGGCGGGCAAGTTTTGTCAAACACAAAAAATGATTTTGCTAAGATGAAAATCGACCAACTGACATTTGTAAACGCTTTCAATTTTAAGAAATCATATCAAAAATTTGTACTGAAAATCGGCGGACTTTCACTGAAACTTAGAACTGATGAGCCTGCGATTTTTGCTTTTGTGAAACAGCGCTTTGCTCAATTTTTAAGCGCAGAATCAGAAGCCGATTATGTTTTCGACATTTTTGTCTCACCCGATTTAAGTTATCACAGCCCCAATCCGGACGAATCTTTTTTTAATCGTCAGGAATTTACTGCCGAAATCAATTTTATCTATGGTAACGGCTATGCCGGCTATCTCCACAAAAAGTCAAAAATAGGAAGAGTAGTCGTTTCCAGCAATTTGGCAGAAACCTGGCTGGAGCATTTTCTTCGCTTCGCTTTCTCCTGGCTAGCGCTGGACAATAATTGTCTGTTTTTTCATGGTGCCGGTGTTATCAAGGATCGAAAAGGCTATGTTTTTTTTGGTCCATCAAATGCGGGGAAAACTACCATAACGGAATTTTCTTCTCAGCACCTGATCGTTGGCGATGATATGATCTTGATCAGCAGAAATGAAAAAAAATACTTAGTGCATGCGACACCATTTAACATCAATTTAGATGATAAGAAATTGACCAATGCCAGTGAAAGCATCGAGGGCTTTTATCGACTCCGCCAGGATAAAGAGAATTATGCCATAGAGATGAAAAATTCAAAAGCTGTAGCTGAACTGCTTTCATGCGTGCCCCTATCACCAAATAATGTTCAGGGCCATTTAGCCGCCTTTTCTCTCTGCGCTAAGCTAGCACAGCGCGTTCCCTGTTATGATTTGCATTTTACCCGCGACAATAAATTCTGGAGATTAATAGATGAAGATTTTGGAAAAGTACCTTGTCAAAAGTCCAGAAACTGCCTCGCGAATTATTGAAGGCGAGGCAGTGGTAGTTTTGCCTAAAATCAGCCAAGTGAGTACATTTAATGAGGTGGCAACAAGAATCTGGCAATTATGTGACGGCAATAAAAAAACCTCAGAGATTATCGACCAAATCGAAGATGAGTTCGACGCTGAAACCCAGCAAATAAAAACAGATTGTCTGGCCTTTATCACTCAATTAGTTGAGCAACACATGCTCTTAGCCTCAGACAAAAAGATGTCCAGTTATGATTAATGAAACTTATGATCAAAAAATTCAGCGGGCGGTCAATCATGCTATCCCGGTGTATGCTCATCTGGAATTGACTTACCGCTGCAATGAACATTGTATCCATTGCTACGCGCTGGCTAATAGAACAAAGCAGAAGGAGCTGTCCAGCGACGAATTCAAATCGATTTTTGATCAGTTAGCTGATTTGGGAACGCTCTATTTGGTTATGACCGGCGGAGAAATTTTTTGTCGCGGTGACTTTTTTGAAATCGCCCAATATGCCAGAAAAAAATCGTTCGCGTTGCGCCTGTTTACCAACGGTCTTTCGGTTACGCCAGAAATCATCAGCCAATTGGTCGATCTAAATCCATTGCGCATTGAAATCAGTCTTTATGGCCTGACGCCAAAAGTGCACGATCAAATTACTGGAATCACAGGTTCGTTTCGCCGAACCCGGCAGGCAATTGACCTGCTTTTAAAAAACAACTTGGCTTTGACTATTAAGACCCCAGTCATGCGATCCAATTGTGGAGAAATTATTCCCATCAAACAATTCGCTCGGGCCCATCACGTTGAATTTATTTCCAATCCAACAATTGTTCCCAGGAGTGATGGGAGCAAAGATAATCTGCAGTACCGGCTCAGCGATGCTGATTTACAGAATTATTTTCTCCAAGCCAATCATGAATGGTCTTTTAAGAATCCAAATCAGAATGGCAGTTTATGCGGCGCGGGCAAAGGAATGTTGGCAGTTTCGCCTTATGGCGATATTACTCCCTGCGTGCAATTGCCAATTAAGGCAGGTAATGTTCGTAATAGGTCGCTGCAGCACCTATGGTTGCAATCGCCAGAATTAATCAAACTCCGCTCAACTACACTTTCAAATTTCAGGCAGTGTGCGGCATGCCCAGATATCGATTATTGCAATCCATGCCCCGGCTTGGCCATGGTGGAAGACGGTGATATGTTGAATCCTTGTTCGGAAGCATGTCGCCAGGCTCGAATAAGAAGAGCAGTTTTCGCTAGCCAAAAAATTCCACTACAAAATAGTGCCTCCGCTCAACCAATCGACGCCTGTGTTATTTGAGTTAATTTATAAAATGAAGCAATGGAATCATTAGAAGCAAAAGCTAAAGTCATCTCCCAGCTTTTGAGTGAGCAGCTTGAAAAGGGCAATCATCTCGAAGTCACTGTTGTGAGCAATAGCATGAGTCCTTTAATCCAGGCAAACGATAAAGTCATTGTTGAAAAATTTCTTCCGCAAAAGTTGTTTGCTGGGGACATCATTCTGTTTACATTCAGGCAGACATTCTGCACCCACCGCTATATTTTGAAGCGAAGGAAAAATAATATCGTCGAATATATTACCAAAGGTGACCGCTTTTTTCGATTCGATCGACCGATAAGCGAAGATAAAATTATTGGCAAAATTACGACCATTATCAAAAACTCAACCCAAGTCGACTTATCAACAATCACCTATAAATTGAGGCGGCTGATTATCGTGTTATCGTCTACAATAAAGTGGTATTTTTACCTGACACTAAAATGGCTATTTATCAAATTTTCAAATTCAGAGAAGTTCGATCGATTGTTTATTATGGAACATTCTCAACATGAAAACTGAAACTCAATTTATTCTTTTATGTTCGCGGCTGACGCTTGAAAAAAAGGCCGAAGCGAAAATCAAAGAACTGGCCGCCAGAGGTCTCGATTGGCAAGCAATACTTTCAAAATCGATCAAAGAAAAAGTCCTGCCACTGGTATTTTTTAATATCTGCAAATTGTCGCTAACGCGTGAGATTCCCGAAGAAATTTTGTCTGAGTTTAACCGAATTAATTATGGAAATATCGGGCAAAACATTTTGCTCTATGATGAACTAAAGAACTTGTTGCGATGGTTCAATCAGGCACAAATCGATGTCATCGTGCTGAAAGGGATAGATTATATTGAGCGATTATACGATAAGAATATCAGCCTCAGGGCAGTTGGCGATATCGATCTACTGGTTAAGGATCACGATCTTTTAGCGGTAAAAAATCTATTACTTGCCGCCGGATATGTCCAAAAACGCGGCTGGTTTGAGCAGCCGCATATTGATTTTCATCATCTGGTGCCATTTCAAAATTCAAAAAATAATGTGATGCTTGAGGTTCATTGGACTATTAGCATGTACGAACAGATATTTAAAATTGATATGACAGAGGTTTGGCAGCGAGCCCAAAGCCATAAACTTGGCGCGATGAAAATGCTCAGCTTATCTCCTGAGGATATGATTTTTCATCAATGCCTTCATTTATTCATGGTGCATCAGGGCATCCTCAATTTAAAAAATCTTTGTGATCTGGCTGAGATTATAAAACGCTTTATGACGGTAATTGATTGGGAGCTGATTTTCGAGCTTTGTGAACAAAGCGAGATAAATGATCTTATTTATAGCGGATTGTATTGCGTCAATGAATTATTTCAGCTTCAAATCCCACCTTTTGTTTTGATGCAGTTGCAGCGTCAATGGCCAGAGCGAAAAGTACAAAAAATAAATGCCGCCATCCAAACCTCCATCAGCTTGTTTTCCTCGCGCGTCAGCAATGATTCCTTTGCCAGGATCAATTGGGTTTTCAAGCCTATCAGCAAATTGAAACTGCTGTATTTGACTTTTTTTCCTCCCCTTGAATTGCTCCGCAAAAGGTACGCTGTTGAAAGTAATTCCAGCCTGGTTTGCTTTTATTATCTGGTAAGACCGCTGCAATTATTGATACTCATTTTTAAATAACTGCCAGGTTGCATTTCTCTGACTCTTTTTTATTGAAAATTTTTGTTTTGCTCTAATGATGGATCTCTGACTTCAGTTTTGAAAATTCGCTTGATATTCTATCCAAAATAGTTTATATTTTTATCGAATTTATTCTCAATTTTTTTTGGAGAATGGCCATGCCTGACACCATAATCTTTGATACATTGTCCTATGCCAAGAAACCAAAAGCCGTTGGCTTTACCGAAAAACAAGCAGAAGTACAAACAGAAATTCTGGCCCAAATTACCCCATCTCAAAGAAGGCACCTTTCTTTCCTTAAAAAAATCTTGATGAGCTTCTCAGCTACTTTTTCCTGCACAGATCGATAATCTCCCGCAGGTTTTAAACCTGCGGCAGGTTTCTCTTTTTTTGCCTACATAAATTCAATAAAAAAACACTTGCACAAAAAAACCACTTGACATTTTCAAAACATTTTTGCAATATAAACCATCAAAAAATTAGTCGCTTAGTTTTTCCATCTTATACATCACCTCAAAAATAAAAGCTTAAAGCAAAAATTGCGTCACCGTTCTTTGGTTCCGGGTTCACCGTTCCCGTGGTCGCTTTATTTCTTATTAATCCTGGAGTGCATCGCCTTTATGCGATGCGAATGCGATGCGCGTGCGATGCACCGGCGATGCATAAAGGCATCGCACTCCATAAAATCAAATTTGTGGGGATTCTATCAAGGCAGTTAATAAGTTTCCTTCTTCTCACCTATCTCAATTTCAAAGCTCGGCTTGCTTATTTTTATATCGAGTTTAGCCTTGATGGCTATGGCGAATAGATTTTAAACCACTTATCCACAAGCCAAAGCTCGTGGCAATGAAATTTAATTTTCCAATTCATAGCCACGATCTTTAGATCGTGG
>CAZNDR010000055.1:0-2815 GCA_964571835.1 uncultured Cytophagia bacterium
ATGGCGCCGAACGATTTTGCCAGCATCAGCCAGACGAGATGAATTGGCGCCAGCAACAGTCGATCAAACGAGCGACTGCGACGTTCGAAGGTGATGGTTACCGCCAGCATAGAAGTTGTGCCGAACAGGATCGACATGGCGACCACGCCTGGCAGGACTTTAATGACCTCAACAGGCGTTTGGGATTTGATAAAGAACATCAGCATCCAGGCAAATGGGAAAATAATGCCCCAACTGATATTGGGCGGCTTTAAATAGTAATTCCGCATATCTTTCATCAAGATATTCCAGCAGGCGATGGCGGTCTTCATTTTTTCTTGCCCTCCTTTTCCCGCTTCATGATTTCTCGCTCGATGCCCGTGATTTGAACAAATACCTCTTCCAGCGAAGGTCTGATAATTTTGGCTTCCATGACCTTCATTCCACGGGAATTAAAAAAAGACATCAGCGGCATTAAATCCAGCGGCACGGATGATCTCACCTGGACAATGCTTTCGTTTAACCGTTGAAGCTGGCAATTTTGAAATTGATGCCGAAATTCTGGCTCGATCTCATTAAAATAAACCCTGTCATCAAAGGAAAATTGCAGGATTTTTTCGTGCTGGGCTTCATCCATCAATTCGTTGATCGAGCCGATTTTAACAATTTGACCTTTCACAATGAAGGCGATGCGGTGGCACAATCGCTCGGCTTCTTCGATATAATGCGTGGTCATAAAAATGGTGGTGCCAGCGGCATTCAACTCTTTTATCAACGTGCGAATCTGTCGGGCACTGGCAACATCGATGCCCGTCGTGGGCTCATCCAGAAATAAAATCGTGGGCTGATGGATGATGCCCGCTGCGATGGTGAGCTTCCGCTTCATGCCTTTGGAGTAAAATTTGTAAGGCTTATTTTCCGCCTCGGTTAAATCGAATTGTTCCAGCAACTCTCTGGCTCGTTGTTCACGCTCAGCTTTTTTAATCCCATAGAGCGAGGCGCAAAAAGTGAGATTTTGAAAGCCAGTAAGTTCCTCATATAAATTGCTTTCATCGGGCACAATTCCAATGAATTGTTGAGCCTTTTTGATATTGGCGGTGTAATCCATCTCATCAAAATAGATGCTGCCCGATGTGGGACGGGCAAGTCCTGTCAGCATATTGATCGTGGTCGTTTTTCCCGCTCCGTTAGGACCTAAAAATCCAAAAATTTCGCTCTGGAAAACCGAAAAGCTTAAATTATCCACCGCTAAAAAATCACCGAACTTTTTGGATAGATCTTGAACTTTTAAAAAATGTCCTTGCATAAGAAATGATGATTATCCTCTTTGTTTTAGAATAATACGACCAACCACACGAAGGCAAAGAAACGCTTGCATCTAATAGCTTGCCTCGGCTACCGATTCATACTCATATCGCTTTCCCCTGGAATTGATCAAAATACCATCCAGATGATCGATTTCATGCTGAAACACACGGGCAAGTAAATCACTGGCCAGCACACATATTTCCTTGCCTTCGGGATTCAAGCCCTGCAAGACAATTTCTTTTGCCCGATTAACCTCATAATACTCATTCGGGATGCTCAGGCAGCCCTCCACATCGGACTCCTTGCCATTCTGCCAGGCGACCAACGGATTCACCACCTGGTACAATCGGCTATTGACCATAACCGTAATCAGCCGTTGTGAAATCCCGATCTGAGGTGCTGCCAATCCAATTCCTTTGTGCGCCACCATGATCCTGACCATCTCATCCAGCGTGTCTCGAATGGTTTGATCAATCGCCTCAACAGGCTGAGCTTTTGCCAGGAGAATTGGATTAGGATGTAGGATTATTCTTCTGTCCATTATTCTTTTTAAATAAAAAAATCCTCCCGCTTTGTTCAAAAAAATTAAATCCCTTGTTTTCAACTGCTGCAATTAATTTCTCTTTGGATCCTCTGCTTTTCTGGAATGCGAGCATGCCGTTAGGTTTGAGGATACGATATAATTCGGCTAAAACACTGTCCATGCCACCTGCTATATAGGGAAGGCCAAACATGAAAGCGAGGTCTATGCTTTGGTCTGGCAAACCAGTCGCAGATGCATTTGCCAGGATGGCGTTAACATTGCTAACCCCTGTTCTCTTTATTTTGTTTTTTACTCTTTCTATAGCGAGTGGATGGACGTCAAAGGCGTAAACCATACCATCTGTTCCAACAATATTCGCAGCGGGAATCGTAAAGAATCCAGGACCACATCCAACCTCCAGCACCTTTTGCCCTGATTTCAAGCCTGCTCGCTCTAAAATTTTGTATGGGTTTTTAATAAAAGGAAGCAAGGGATTGTCGTGCATTGCCGTTATGATCTTAAAGGCAAAGTTCGAGTGATGTGGTTTTTTATTAGTTGTGGTTTCCATTTCTACTCCCTTTTTACGCTGCACAACGACGATTTCAAACCTGTCGAGCCAGTGATCGGATCGAACGCCTTATGATCCGTCAGAATGTTACAATTGCTCTCCTCAAAGCCATGATATAAATGCACGACTCGGGGATCAATAGCTGTCGTAACCTTTGCGAACGACCTGATGCTGCCTCGTGGCGACTCAACTTTTACAATATCATCATCATGAATGCCAAGTTTTTTTGCTGCTGCTGGATGAATTTCCAATACATTTTTCGGCATGAGCTCATGAAGATCAGGAATGTTGCGCATCATGGAGTGAGTGTACCCTTGTAATTTTGAGCCTGCAATCAATATAAACGGGTACTTTTTTGCCAGGTCAGGTTGTGACACAGGACTTTCGGCTGGCTCTCGATAGACTGGCAACGGATCGTAGCCCAGCTTTTCCAATTG
>CAZNDR010000055.1:2915-13914 GCA_964571835.1 uncultured Cytophagia bacterium
GTGATTGCCATCAGAATATCGATGGCACGAATCGCACAAGCAACGTTGGTATGCTGATCCAAGGCATTGCGTGGGCTAATGCAGGCTGGCTTTGTCGTAGCATACATTCGAGCCATTGCTCTTATGGTTTCAGCAGGTACCCACGTAATCTCCGCTACCTTTTCTGGAGGATAATCTTCGATGTGTTTCTCTAACCTGTCAAATCCAACGGTCCAATTGTCAACAAAATCCTTATCATAAAGCCCCTCTTTGATAATGACATGTAACATGCCCAATGCCAATGCTCCATCTGTTCCTGGTCGCAGTTGCGCAAACAGATCAGCTTGCTCGGCGTAAGCTGTAGCTCTGGGATCAACGACGATGAGCTTTGCTCCCCTTGCCATCGCCTCTCGAATCGCTATTTCTTGAGCCTTGTTGGTTGCTTCAGGATTTCCGCCCCAAATAATCAGGCAGTTAGTGTTGGGGATGTCAGGAGGCACGACCAGTCCTAAATCAAATTTATACTGCAAGAACACTCTGGGAAGATGACAGACGTGACTTGGATTACTCACATTCGGTGTACCAATCAGGTTCGCCAGACGAGTGAGATAGGGACCGATGATGTCGCCGCTATGATAATGACCATGATGGAAATCTATGGCTTCAGCGCCAAATTTTTGCTTGATCTCATTAAATCGGTTCGCAATCGTTGTCAAGGCTTCGTCCCAGGAAATTCGTTCCCATTGGTCGTCTCCCTTTTCCCCGACTCGCTTCATCGGGTATTTCAGTCGATCGGGCGCATACAGCATTTTCCGCATCTTTTTGTCTCTGATATTAAGCTCCCCCTTGCTCTCGGGATCTGCGAAATAGCCCTGAATTGCAGTGATACTATCTCCTAAAACCGTGACTTTCATTTGCGATTGGGAGTGAGCGTCGATATCGCTAACAACAATTATTTCTCTTGATTCTCCTTTCGATGGTACGCTCTGTTTCGTTTTCTTGCAGCCAGTAAAACTGCCAATTAAAAGCAGAAGAATGATTATGATCGCTCCATGAAATCGGCTAAAATTTATTTTAAACATAAAACCCCTCCTTAAATGCAATTATTAGGAATTGCAATAACCAATTTATGCACTTGCAGACGGCGTATAACATTAACAGCATCCCTATCATCCTTGCAGAAATTTTTCTACCACTTCTTTAACCGTTCCCCCAGCCATCGTTACCACTTTGATCCCTGCTGCTTCCAACGCCTGCTGAGCATTGCCGCCAACATTCCCTGTGATCAACACTTCGGCTCCATGCCTGGCAATTTCTCTCACTGCTGATGGGCCTGCTCCACCCGATGCAGCAGCGCTGGGATTAAAAACGGCGTTGAATCGCATGGTCTCTGAATCGACGATAATGAAATATTCGCATCTTCCGAATCGCTCATCCATCTGGGCGTTTAATGAACCGCCTTTTGCGGTGACTGCTATTTTCATTTTGATTGTCCTGTTTACTTAAAATTTGAATTATTCATCACGCCAAGACGCAAAGCCGCCAAGAATTAAAAATAATAGATCCCTTGATTGATTTTGAAATAAGTAACATGAATCATTTTTTCAAGTTAAAATTATTAACTCGATTTGCTTGGCGTCTTTGCGTGAGTTTACTTAATCAAACGCCATACTCGTCTTCCAGACTTCCCAGACTTTACCGACCAAATCGGGCCCTGGCTTCAGCGTCATCTTGCCAGGCTTCCAGCCCGACGGTGTGGCTTCGGTACCTTTGCTATTCCTCACCAATTGAAAGGCCTGAATCTGTCGCAACGATTCCATCACATTTCTTCCCACAGGCGGGGTCAAAACTTCAAAACCCTGCACCACGCCATCGGGATCGATGATGAACCGTCCCCTGGTTTCCACGCCTGCATTGTCATCATAAATTCCGTAAACCGTACCTACTTTTCCACCTGCGTCCGATAACATCGGGAATGGAATTCCTCCCTTGACCATTTTGGAAAGCTCATGATCGTTCCACATCTTATGAACAAATACGCTATCGATACTCATGGATAAAACTTCGACACCGAGCTTCTGAAATTCGCCGTATTTCTCAGCAACTGCCGAGACCTCGGTGGCTCACACAAAGGTAAAATCGCCAGGATAAAAACACAGCACCACCCATTTCCCGAGATACTCCGATAATTTTACGCTCACAAATTTGCCCTTATAATAGGCAGGGGCAACAAAATCTGGGGCTTTCTGTCCGACTTTGATCATTTTAGGTCCCTCCTTGATAATGGTTTGCTTGGTTTCAGTTTTTTCAGGTGTCGGCTCGCCGACGGGTCCGCCAGTGGGTCGTGCACAACCAACTTTGACTTCCTCTTCCATAGGCGCTCCTCCTATTGGTTAAATGGTGAAACTCGAAACGAATTGGTATCAAATTTCGACGCTTGCAAAAGTTTGAAACCTTAGCAAGGGTGAATCGACCAATTCATTTCAATGGTGTAAAAAAGGTACGGTTAAAAATTTATTCATGTTATTAAACACCTCTAAACTTTAAAAGTTTAGGAATGTCCATTTTTTTCGATGCAGCGACATCAAGAACGCAGGGTTTCGCAGAGAGGTTTTAGGGAATGTATTTGGTGACCTTTGCGTTTCTGCGTCTTGGCGGTTTTAAAAATAATCAACGAATTGATCGCCGCCATGCCCAAACTGGCTTCCAACAATCGATCTGAAAAAACATATTGCGCCAATTCTAATGCGCTTTTTTTTTGGTGCAGCCGCCCCACATCACGAACCTGATTATCATGATGCGGGGGCTGCTCACACATGGTCGAAGCCAAACCACAATGGCGACTCATCACCGCTGTCCAATGAACGCCGACCCAAATTTGATGAATCGGAACATCCGATTCAATCGACTGCAGAATTGCTCTCAACATCGGCAATGCTATTGCCTCATCATATTGGCGCCGCATTTGGGACATACCATGTTATAGCATGGCTTGCCCCGTTCATGCGCCACGACCGTTCCACAGGCGGGGCAAACGCAGTTGCCGCTCGGTCCTGCCCCAGGACGGTTTCCACCCATGCGTCCCCGACCAGCGCCTCGGCCCGCTCCTCTGCCTGTTCCAGGTCCTTTTCCCGCAGGTCCAGTTCCATCTCCGAATGGCATATTTTTTCACCTCCTCCGCTTGAAAATTCCAAAAACCAATTTCCAAATCTCAAACAAATTTCAAATTCAAATCAACAAATTCCCAAACTGAATTGCTTCAACCTTCATTTCACATTTGACTAAACAAAAAGGAATAGTCCTTGCGAAGGTTTCCAACCTTCGCAAGGGTTTCGATCAAAAAACCACATTGTTAATAGTCAAAAAAATGGAATGCTTGTGACGAACGATGTTTGAAATTTTGGCATTGTTTATTGAAATTTATGTGTCATTTGTTTTTTGTGATTTGAATATTTTTACAGGACAATCCTTTTTCCCACCCCCGATTCAATAAAATCCTCGCCAAACCGATTTTTAAAAATAAGAATAGCTGCTTCTCCCGTGCAATGACTGGGTGCAATTTTTTGAAGCCCATAATCCTGGATCGTTTTGACAATCTTTTCGATATTTTGAGTGGTTTCACTTTTCAAATGAAAACCACCCATTGCCAGATAGATCGGCTCATACGGAAATAGCAGTTTGATATGCTCGATAATTCGCACAATGCCAGGATGGGCGCAGCCCGTGATGACCACCAATCCTCTTGCCGACCGCACCACCAATGATTGTTCAGGGATATTCCCCTTCAATTCCCCCGCTGAAAACATGGTTTCGTTAATTTGTGTGAATGAATCCACTCTGACAGCTTTGGCGTCTTTCGCCTGGATATCGTGCTCCACCTCCGCTGGCGAAGAGTTCGGAATGAAAACGTTCACCTCTGAGTTTGCCGATAGAAAATGTTTTAAGCCGCCCTGGTGATCGTAATGATTATGGGAGATCACCACCGAATGAATCGAACGGGGATCGATGATCAATTTTCGCATATTATCGAGCAGCACCTTGCCGTTGCCTCCAGTATCGAACAACAGCGTATCTTTTTCCGTGTGGATGACGCAGCCAAAGCCCCATTCAGCAGTTAAGGTCGAATCATAGCTCACGTTATCGTAAACAACCGTGATCGAGATTTTAGAATGATCAATATTTTGCTCCATATCATTTTGTTCCTGACAGTTTTGAAATAGAAAAATTAAACTAAGAAAAAGGCATCTGAAAATCATATTTATGATCCTCCTCGATACCGCCTCCGATATTGTCTGGCCGATGACGGCGTTCTTTTGTTGGATAGAATCGAGCGATTAGGCTGGCTTTCCAGGGCGGAAATAATGAAATCCCCAATTTTCGAAATCAAGATCGGCGCCAATGTGCTTCCCAGTGTTACCACTGCTGCTTTCAATGTCGGCCAAAACGATGTTCGGCTCGGTTGAACCTCAGCAGCAGGCGGCTGGGTCACCACTACCTCAGAGGCAAGCTGAATCGCCTGCACGGGGCAAACTTCGACGCAATTCCCACAAGAGGTACACAGGGATTGATCGACATTCGCTTTGTTATCGACCAAATAGATCGCCCCCGCATTGCAGGCGTCCAGGCAAGCGCCACAGCCGTTACACTGTTCTTGATTGATTGTGATTGCCATTTTGATCCAAAATTTTATTGGGTAATTGGTTGATTAGGTAATTGGGTAATTGGTTTATTGGGTAATTAGGTTATCAGGTAATTTGGTAATAAGGTAATAACGTTATTGAGTGAACGGGAAATCAGAGTTATTCCTAAATGACCAGGTTGCCCGATTTCCCAATTACCCAGTTACCCAATTACCAAATTACCCAGTCACCCCAATCACTGTTTTTCTAACTCCTGAATCCTTTTCTTTATCGCCTCCAACTGCTGTCCCGCCTGTTCGGCCTGAGCTTTTAATTCTTGCAGTTCCTGTTCTTTGGTCTTTGGCGCTGCTGCTGGTGGCGGATTAAAACCTGGGCCCATACCTCTACCAATACCCATGCCACGTCCCATACCCATACCACCGCCCATTCCCATGCCTGCATGAGCAGGACCAAAATTAGTGACAGGCTGCAACTGTCCATTTTTATAGGCTTCGATCGCCTGCTGCACGGTACCGCCTGGCGACTGGAAAATTTGAATCCCTGCTGCTGTCAGCGTTTGAAAAGCATTGGGTCCAACACTTCCAGTTATGACTGCGGTAACATCCTTCGAACTCATCAGTTGAGCTGATTGAATGCCAGCGCCGTGTGCTGCATTTAACCCTGTGTTCTCAATCGCTTCAAATTCCATTGTTTCCGGATTAACAATAATAAAATATTGTGCTCTGCCAAATCTCGGATCGATCTGTGCTCGTAAATCGGCTCCTGTTGCTGTAATCGCTATCTTCATTAACATGCTCCTTCGTAGGTGGTATTTAAAATTTCAAATGAATATTTCTCACGCAAAGTCGCAAAGTGCAACACGCTATTTTTCTTTGCGTTCTTTGCGGCTTGGCGTGAGGTTTTAGGTTTTGCCCCTTTGAAAGTGGATTTCACAATTTTCGTGTTTTGGTTTGAAAATTGAATTTTGAATATTGACTATTATTTGATTTGTTTTTTGATTGTTATAATTTATCAACCTTCACCTTTGCGGTTTAATAATCATTAAAACCAATAAGGTGCAACTGGCGGAACGGCACTATAGCCCGCATAAGTCGGCGGAAAATATCCGCCTCGATAAAAATACGGCTGCACGGGCGGATAGTACGGCAGGTACGGCGTCGCCCAATTACCCGCCATATAAGGCAATAAAGCCCGACAAAAACCTCTGCCCCGACCTCTGCCGCCGCCAACGGGAAACGGATAGCCATAATAGCCAGCCTTCCAGAATCCCCTTCCGAAAATATGACGACCTCTTGGCATGATGATTTCTCCTTTCCCTGTAGGACAAATTGGCAATTTGTCCTACCGATTATTTTTCCTTCTCCAATTCTGAAATCCGTTTATTAATCCCCTCCAACTGCTGCGATAACATTTCCGCCTGATTTTTCAACCACTGCAATTCCTGCTCAGGCGTCATTGCCGCACCAAATGGTGGAAAACCAGGCTGCCCAAAAGCGGGATTGGGTACATTCCCACTTTGAACCGCATTCCAGTAAGCCTGCATCTGCGGCGTGGGCCATTGTCCTGTCATCATAAATTGAGCCGCAGGTCCCAAACCCGTGGCGCTTCTGCCGACCCAGCCTGGACTATAACCAAATCGCATCCAGCCAGGCAAACCCGTTAGGTAATACATATTTCGATGTCCATGTTGTCCCATCTTTTTATCTCCTTCGTTTAAATTGATCATCTGTTATCAAGATCTCAATACCCAAAAAACAAATCACAAATAATTTTCAATAATCAATTTTTCAAATCCCAAACAACTCAAACCTCGCAAAGGTTGAACCTTCCCAAAGATGAGTAGAAAGTTTGAAAATTGAATTTTGGCTATTGAGATTTATTTGTTATTTAGGATTTGATTTTTGGGATTTAAAATAATTTCCATTTTAAAGATCTAAGCAAAACCACTCCAGCCATGTCTTGATCTTTTCCCCCGCCCCTGTCCTTTCAAGCAGCCTGGCATCACACACTGTTCCAGTGTATTGTTTTTAAACGCAGCAATGACATCGCCAATTTTTGAAATAACCACAGGCAGCAGCGTGCTTCCCAGCGTTACAATCGCTGCTTTTATCGCGGGCAGCACCGATGTTTTTGCTGGCTGAATTTCAGCAGGTTGTCTTGGTCGTACGACAACGCTTTCTACTGACTGAATCGCCTGTACCGGACAAACTTCGAAACACTTTCCGCATAACGTACAATGTAATTGATCGACATGCGCCTTTTTCTCGACTAAATAAATCGCCCCAGTGTTGCAGGCATCCAGGCAGGTACCACAACCATCGCACCTGTTACTGTCTATTGTGATCATAAGTATCCGTTCCAATAGTATGAATTTAGCACACCAACTGCATAAATTCCCAATATTAAAAACTAATATCAAGCGATATTAAATTCTCAATTCACCAATTACCAAAAAATGAATGTTAAGCTGTTTTTCAAAAAGCTCATGGTTCTGGCCATGTTTGAATTTGATTTTTTGGTCATTAAGATTAATTTGTCATTTGATTTTTAAAATTTAGAATTTCTAATAATTATTCTTTTTCCAACTCCTGAATCCGTTTCTTAATCGTTTTTAGCTGCTGACTCGACTGCTCGGCCTGGGCTTTCAATGTTTGAAGTTCCTGCTCTTTAATCTTTGGCGCCGCCAATTGGGATTGCAGATTAAAATCTGTTCTCACACCACGACCCATGCCCATACTACCGTCCATTCCCATGCCAGCATATGCGGGACCGAACTGGGTAATAGGTTGTAAACGGCTGCTTTTATAAGCCTCGATTGCTTGAGCTACCGTTCCTACTGGTGACTGAAAAATTTGAATCCCTGCTGCTGTCAGCGTTTGAAAAGCATTGGGTCCAACACTTCCAGTTATGACTGCGGTAACATCCTTCGAACTCATCAGTTGAGCTGATTGAATGCCAGCGCCGTGTGCTGCATTTAACCCTGTGTTCTCAATCGCTTCAAATTCCATTGTTTCCGGATTAACAATAATAAAATATTGTGCTCTGCCAAATCTCGGATCGATCTGTGCTCGTAAATCGGCTCCTGTGGCCGTAATTGCTATTTTCATTGACATGCTCCCTTGTGTTGTGCAAACAAAATTAGTCTTTAATTTTCATCAAAGAGAAAATAAAGCGCCGAGCTTTTTAGTCATATAAAGTCTATCTATCAAAACTCTCAGCTTGAAGATTTTTAATTTATGGTCAACCTTTATCCTCTTCAATTTTAAAAGAATAATTAGGAGAAAGATAATGAGGTAACTATGTTATCCTACTTCAGAATTGAATTTCTTCCATCCATGCCTCTCCTTTTTTCCGCGACAAAAACTGTTCTGGCAGCCCGGCATCATCCATTGTTGCAGCGAATTATTTTTAAATGCTGCTATGACATCATCAATATTCCCGGTGATCCAGGGGATTACCCGAATTCCCATAGCGCTGATAATGCGATACATGCAGCCGTTGATCGCTCCACAGATGAGAATGGTGATATGGTTGTTGTGAAGCCATTGCATTAAATAAGGCAATGTAAAATCACTGATGGCGACAATCCTTTTTGAACTGGGAATATTGATGGGCATATCCAGCACGACAAAACGATTGGCCGTCTCTAACAGTGAGGAAATTCGATTATCATAAGCTGCCAATGCCAGGCTCACGAGCTCTCTCCTTGGTTTTGCTGACACAATTCAAACAAGAATGATGCCAAGATGGCAAAGCCTTCTTTTATTTGCTAAATCTCAAGAGTTTATAATTATGCTGGAAATCTTATGAACAATTTATATGGGTGCATATTGCACCGTTATTGGCAATTTATCGGGCGTATTTTGACCTTATTTCTCAGCCGAGTTAAATATTTGGAGAGTGGAAATATTGCAATCGATGATCAGCATATTGAAGGCATCTGCAAATGACCTGCTTGGCACAGTGCTTTCTGAGGCATTTGAAAATTAAAGATATGAAAAAAGTTCAGGAATGGGAGAAGCGTTTAAATTTATTTATCCTGGACAGCGATTCACTTTTTTATTGAATTCAAGACACAGTTAAATTGAACAGTTTGATTTTTTGTTTTGATTTCTATTATAATTTTTTGTATCTTAACCATTGCTGAAAGATAATTTAGAAACTATTGGAGCGAGTAATGATTACAGATAATGTTCAGGCAATTTTATCGTCACTGCCGAAGCACGTACAACTGGAAGCGGCGGCAAAAACGCGGTCACTGGAGGAAGTTCGGGAAGCTATAGACGCCGGCATTACGATTCTTGGCTACAATTATGTTCAGGAAGCAGAGATAATTTTTCGAGGAATTGGCAAAAAAGTAAGCTGGCACTTGATCGGGCATCTGCAGCGCAACAAGGCAAAAAGGGCAGTGGAAATATTCGATATGATTGAGACGATTGATTCGCTGAGGCTGGCAGAAGTGGTCAACCGATTTTGCCAAGAATCTGGCAAACGGATGCGCATTCTAATTGAAGTCAACAGCGGCAGAGAGGCCAATAAAACTGGTGTGTTGCCCGAAGAGATCGATGAATTGGCTGAAAGGATCAGCCAACTATCCAATATTTGCCTACAAGGATTGATGACCATGGGACCTTTCCTTGGCGATCCAGAAAAAGCCCGCCCATATTTTAAAGCTACCAAACAGGCGTTTGATCGATTGGTTAAAAGCGCTATTCCCAATGTGGAGATGAGGGTGCTTTCTATGGGCATGAGCAACAGCTATAGAGTAGCAATCGAAGAGGGCGCAAACCTTATTCGCCTGGGGACGATACTTTTTGGTGAACGAAAAACTATTGACAGCAAGAAACAAGATCAATCCATGTCGTCGTAATGACGAAGAAATGAATAATGGAGCATTGGATAATGAGAGCCAGGGAAATTACTCAACGGCAAAGTTAATAAAAGCGATGCATCCAATTTATGCTTAATGCATCAAATTTACATGTCAAAAAAACTGATTTTAAAGTTGATTGAGTCTATCTCAGTTTGTGGGCACTGCTGGCAATTTTTCCGATGGTGAATGATATCTTCATGCTTTTTTCACTTATCGTCAGGGGTGACTTTTCGGAAATTTCCGGCTGAACCTAATGAAGTAAATTTTATGATATTTCTGATTTGCCAATAACTCAACTTAATAGGCAAAGGCAGCTTAATTATAAAATGCAAAACGTGAAAGGAAAATGAAATGACTGAGAATTTGACAAAAGCAACATTTTTAGAAAAAGTGTTTAATTATGGAAAGAACAAAGATTGGAAATTTGAAGGCGAATTACCTTGTCTAATCGATTTTTACGCTGATTGGTGTGGGCCATGCAAAATGGTTGCTCCGATAATGGATGAGCTTTCGGAGTTGTACAAAGGCAAGGTTAATTTTTATAAAATTAACACCGAAACCGAACACGAATTAGCCGGCGCCTTTGGCATCAGCAGTATCCCCTCGCTTTTGTTCGTTCCTAAAAATGGGCAGCCGCAAATGGCGATCGGCGCCTTGCCCAAAGAGACACTGGTTAAAGTGATCGAAAATGAATTGCTGGCGGCGAAGGCCCAAGCGAATTAATTCCCAAAGAAGAACCAAATTTATAAAAGGAGTCATGCCATAATTCAAAGATAATCCAACCAGGAAACCAAATTATCTATTGCATTAAGAATTTTGACGGAACAGGCTTTTTTAAAAGAGCCTGTTTTTTTATTGGTGATGTTGTGGGCAAATCTCATTTTCTCATCCACTACTCTGCTGTTTGTTCCGCTTTTCATAAATATTGTCAGAAGATTCGCCAAAAGCAGAATATATAGAATAGCCTGCAGTTTTGATAGGCAAATATTAATCATCATGGCGAATTTCCTTGGGAACAGTTTTCTTTTTCAGACATCTAATAGATTGACATTAAAATTGGCTGCTCCCCGCTGATTGGGGTAAGCTATTTTAGGTTAAGATTAATGTCAAGCTTAAGCTGGAAGTGCTGATTTGCTCTTTCTTAATTTTCCTTTTAGAATATTATTGGTTAGAGGCTATTTTCCTCGATTAATCGATTAGATAAGTTTTATGCCAAATAAAAAAGCGAATCATTTGCTATCTCAAACTGAAATTATTTTAGACAGCATTGCCGATGGTGTGTTTACTGTCGATGATAGCTGGCGCATCACTTCGTTCAATTCTGCTGCGGAAAAAATTACCGGCGTGACCAAAGATGAAGCAGTTGGCAGCACCTGCCGCGATGTCTTTCACTCCAATATTTGTGATGGCAACTGCATTCTAAAAAGTAGTTTACAAAAAAATGTGTCAATCACCAATAAATCCATTTATATCATTAACGCGAACGGCGAGCAGATTCCTATTAGTA
>CAZNDR010000056.1:0-13786 GCA_964571835.1 uncultured Cytophagia bacterium
AGCCAGCGGCGATTTGAGTTTTGCGGCAGCTAAGTGTTATGACATCGAAGTCTGGGCTGCCGGTATCGGCAAATGGCTGGAAGTTTCTTCGTGCAGCAATTTTGAAGATTTTCAAGCACGACGCGCTAACATTCGTTATAAACCTGATCCGTCTTCTAAGCCAGAATATGTGCATACGCTCAATGGCTCTGGTTTAGCCCTGCCGAGAACGGTGATCGCCATTCTGGAAAATTATCAAACTGATGAAGCAACGATCATCGTGCCGGAGGTGCTCAGAGAATTTATGGGAACCGATGTCATCAAATAAAGTTTAAACAATTCCGCCGGTTCTTTTTAAAAGTCGATTTGAGATGACTTCCGGGCATTATTGCCCGGTTTTATTTGTCAAGATTTTTTTAGATGAAAATAAGACTGATCTGTTGACGAGTTAAATCAAAAGTCTGGGCTAAAGCCACGACAAGCCTTCGTTTGCCATTTGAAATCTCTGTCTATTCAGATGACAGACGGAGAAGCTTATAAAATCCGCAATTATTTGGCCATCAGCCCTGCTTCGTTTTGACTAGTCATTCATATTTGGAATAGCATAGCTCATAAAAAAGTCACGCAAAATAATGAGGTCGCTTTATGAATAAAAAATTAATTTTAGGTGGACTCATAATAGTTCTAGTCGTCGCCTATCTCTTTTGGTCGGGAATGCGAGACGCTTCATCCTACTTTCTGGAAATCAATGATTTTTTCGCCCAGAAAGATGATTTGGTCGGCAAAGGCACACGCATTAACGGGCAGTTGATAAAAGAATCTGTCAATTGGGATGCAGAAAATCTCCTGCTCACTTTTCAATTAACCGATGGAAAAGATACGTTGAAGGTGCGGCATAAAGGCGTCGCTCCTGATACTTTTGCAGAAGCGCCGTCAGTTGTGGTCGAAGGCAAATATGAACATGGCATTTTTAATGCAACACAGATTATGACCAAATGTCCTTCTAAATATGAAGCAAAGAGGGAATAATAACAAAAGCTTCTCGGCTAACTCAATAATGAGGCTTAAAATTGTGAATTAATACCCAAGTTTTCTGCTAATGTCCTCTCCTATTACATTCAAATAATTGGGATTAAACTGACATCGTGCATAACTTTATTATTGAACAATTTCAATAGTTAGTCGAGAAATTTCAATACCAATAGGGAGATTTCTTTTGAGTGTTGGCTATTTATTACTGCTCACTGCTTTTATGGTGACGGCCTATACCATCTGGGCTGGCGCCTCGAGTTTAAAATTAAAAGATAACAAACTCTTAAAAAAGGCACAACTGGCTGTTTACGGTCAATTCATTTTGATAAGTCTAAGTGTCGCTTTATTATGGTATGCGTTCATTACACATGATTTTTCTTTCCGTTACGTAGCGGAATATTCTGATCGAAAACTACCATTGTTTTATGCCATTTCTGCGTTATGGGCTGGTCAAGCTGGATCGCTGTTATTGTGGACCTGGCTATTGACAATTTTCAACGCATTCTTCATTTCCTTTAATAAGCACAGAGGAGATGATTTCAAGCCATATATCATAACTATCAACAGCCTGGTCACCTCTTTTTTTATGGGCCTGGTCATTTTTTCCACCAATCCTTTTGAAAAATTGAACCATTTTTTGCCAGACGGTTATGGTTTAAATCCCTTGCTACAAAACCCGGAAATGGTCTTCCATCCGCCATCGCTATTTTTGGGATTTGTCGGCTTTACCATTCCGTTTGCTTATGCGTTAACTGCTTTAATGAAAGGCGACCTGTCTTCAAAATGGCTGAATGAATGCCGCAATTGGACTTTGGTGGCTTGGATTTTTTTAACCATCGGCAATTTGCTCGGCGCCCAATGGGCTTATGTGGAATTAGGCTGGGGAGGATATTGGGCTTGGGATCCAGTGGAGAATGCCTCACTATTGCCCTGGCTGACAGGCACAGCTTTCGTTCATTCAATTATGGCGCAACGGTCGCGCCACATGATGAAATGGTGGAATGTCTCTTTAGCCGTGACAACATTTTTGCTGACCATTCTGGGGACCTTTATCACTCGCAGCGGAATCATCTCATCAGTTCATTCGTTTGGAAAATCGAATATTGGTACCCTGTTTTTGGCATTCATGGGAATAGTAATTTTGATAGCCATTAGCCTGATGATCTGGCGCCGCCAGCAGTTGGCTGCCAAAGAAAAAATCGACCATTTCCTGAATCGTGAATTCAGCTTCCTGCTGATCAATGTGATCTTTATTGTTCTGACTATCACTATTTTATGGGGCACGCTTTATCCTGCGCTCACCGAATTGTTCATCGGGCAGAAAATCACCTTGGGTGAAAATTTTTTCAATAAGATATCTATCCCATTCGGAATTTTAATGTTCCTGTTGTTAGCGATTTGCCCTTTGTTGAGCTGGCGGGAGACCAAAAAAGATGTTTTCTTTGGCCGTGGATTGTTTTCATTGATCGCTGCGATCATTTTTGGCACTATTTTATTTTTTGCCGGCATCAGACACTTAACCCCATTAATGGTGCTGAGCATCGCGTTTTTGGCGGTTACTATTTTAATTTCCGATTTGATACAAACTATCCTTGCCTATAAAAATAAGAATGAAATGAATTTTTTTTCAGCAGTGAGGAAAGTTTTGAATAGGCAGCTTCGGCGTTATGCCGCTTATTTAATCCATATTGGCGTGGTCATGATTTTTTTATCCATCGTCGGCACCACGGCTTACAAACAGGAAAAAGAAATTACCCTGAAGAAAGGTGAAGCGACCACCCTTGGCAACTATCGCATCATTTACGTTGACCTTAACGAGAGAAGAGATGACAAGAAGGATATCGTTTTTGCAGAATTGGCTGTGTACCGCGGCGAGGTATTAATCACCAAATTATTTCCGCAGAGCCATTATTATAAATCCGCCATGCGTGAGACGCAACGGACCTCGGAGATCGACATGCGGTCGAATCTGAAAGAAGACCTCTACGTATCTTTAGCCAGCTACCAGGAAGACGGTTCAGCCACATTGGTGCTTTTGCTCAATCCTTTGATGAATTGGATGTGGATTGGCGGTTTGGTCATCACCAGCGGCGTGATTATTATTTTGATTCATTCGACTAACAAAAAGAAACAGGAACAGGCAGCCTCCGTCGATAAAAAAGAGAAAAAATTCAGCCCAGAAAAAAGAAATTGATAAGACCACCAGTTAAAATTACTGAAGGAATAAAATTCATGTCCAGTCATACCGTCATTTTTTTGATCATATTTTTTGCACTAATTTCTATGTCTTTTGCCCAGCAAACTGAAATCTGGGGCAAGGTTTTTAATGGTACGGAAGATAGTTCGTTAGTGAATAATGCGGAGGTGGAATTACTAATCTACCGCGGGCATCAATTGATCGATGACTCGTCCTTTGTTTCTCAAACCAATGCAGATGGTGTTTATCGTTTCAGCCAACTGCCGCTTGACAGCTTGCTGCTATTCTATCCCAGAACCACTTTTCATGAAATAGTCTATTATGGCACAGGTGTGCGCGCGACAAAAAAATGGCACTCCTTCCAAAACGATATTGTAGTCTATGATTCGACTTCCAACAAGAACAGCATTTATGTGGCGATGGAGCATATTTTCATCACCCAGGAAAAAGGAGTGGTCACCGTCAAAGAAGTATTGTTACTCACCAATCGAGGCAAACGAACTTATCTGGGTGTTGAGTCAGCGACGACCAACATCAATTATGTGCTGCAATTTCCGTTGCCGGATGAGGCCGAAAACTTAGAAATTTTGACGCCGGAAATGCAGAATACGGCAAAAATCGAAAATGGCACTTTGTACGATACAGCGCTTTTTTCGCCGGGCAGCAAACAGATTTCCTTTCAATTCCAAATTTTGTACAAAGGGAATGAATGGCAATTCAATCGAGCAATCATTTATCCGACTGGCGGAGTGAACCTATTCCTTTCCGATGCTAATTTAAAAATTGACGGTCCTAACATAAAGCCAATGGGCGATTTTAACATAAAAGGGAAAAACTATCAGCATTATTCGTTGCAACAATATCTCATGCCGGGTATGCCGCTGGCTTTCACCTTGAAAAACTTGCCCCGGCAAACAATGGACATTAAATGGATTGTTTTGACTCTCGTTGCCGTTTTTCTGGTAGTTGGCTTTATTTATACCTTCTTAAAAAAATAAAACATGATAAAACTTGAAAATATCACCAAATCATTCGGCAATTTCGACGCCCTGCGCGGCATAAACCTTGATATTTTCCCGGGTGAATTTTGGATAATTGTCGGTCCCAATGGCGCCGGAAAAACGACTTTACTTAAAATTCTTTCTACTCTTTCCAAACCAACCAGCGGCAAAATTAATATAGCAGACCTCTCTTTAACCAATCAAAGCCGGCAACAAATGCGGCGAGAAATTGGCTTTATCGGGCATTTTAGTTTTTTGTATGGCAATCTAACAGCCGCTGAAAACTTGAAATTCTATTCCACCATGTATGGTCTGAAAAATATCGACCAGTTGGTGAAAATGAGGTTGCGCCAGGTCGGTTTATCCGAACGGCAAGACGATCTGGTGAGAAATTTTTCTCGTGGTATGCAACAACGATTGACCATCGCCCGAATTTTGCTGCCTGATCCGAAAGTCATCTTACTGGACGAACCGTGCAGTGGGCTTGACCAGCAAGGAATTGATCTGTTGACAAAATTGCTTTCATCATTGATCACGGCAAACCGTGTCATCATTATGACCACCCATAATTTGCAGCTGGGTTGGGAACTGGCAACACATTATGCCATTTTAGATCATGGCCAAATTGTTGAGCAAAATCAACGAGGGATGATAACTTTTGAAACCTTCAAATTGTTGTACCAGCAAAAGACAAGGGAAAGCAGGTGACAAAAATGCTAAAAACTATCATGGCCGTTACCTGGAAAGATATTTTATCCGAATTTCGTAGCCGCGAGACGTTATCTTCTATGCTTATTTTTTGTTTGATTGTAGTGGTAGTATTTAATTTTATGTTTGAGCCTGGCAGTACGTTGGTCAAAGAAATGCTGCCAGGCATTTTGTGGGTTGCCATCACCTTTGCTGGGATTTTAGGCTTAAGCCGCTCTTTCATTTATGAGGTAGATCAAGGCTGTTTAATGGGGCTTTTCTTGTGTCCAGTTAATTTTTATGTAATTTACTTTGGCAAAATGTTAGGCAATTTTGTTTTTATGCTACTAATGGAAATTGTCTTGCTTCCCCTATTAGTCATTCTTTTTAATCTAGATTTAACTCGTTTTATATCGCCTCTGCTTCTTATCGTGTTTCTCGGTACGCTGGGATTTGCAGCGGTGGGAACACTGCTGTCCGCAATTTCGGTACATACGCGCGCCCGAGAAATTCTTTTGCCGGTGCTTCTTTTTCCGATTGCTATTCCCATTTTGTTAGCTGCCGTAAAATCAACCAGCCAGTTAATTAACGGCGAAACACTTGCCGGCGCTTTGTCCTGGCTTAAAATCTTAGCTGGTTTCGATATTATTTTTCTCGTTTTATCAGCGCTGCTGTTTGAATATATTGTTGAGGATTGATTTTCTTCAGTCCAAAATTCAGCTTTCAGTGATTCCTGCATTCTGATGGTGATGCCAGTAACTTAAGGATTTTCATTTTTCATTCAGCCAGGCCTTTCTCCGCTTATTGTATCGTTAAGGTTATATGATGTTTCTTGTTACAGCAAAACAAAATACGACCCTGCCCTTTTTTCAAAAGCCTTTTTAGCTATTTTAAAGAGAATGAGGAGAAAAATACATGAGCCCCTGTTTGGTTTAAAAACCTTTTGTCTCTTCTTTTTATTTTGAGTCAATGCGATCGTCTCGGCTGCGCCTACTTTTTTATTGACTTTTAATAAAAAAAGATTAAATTAGTGTGCTAAATTTTTCATGTATAATTGGCTAACTTGACATCGACAATAATTTTATTAGGGAGATAAAAATGGCAAAGGATAAAAGTTTTGCAGCAAAGATGGCAAAAAGCACAAAGCTTTTGCCCACCTGTCCCAAATGTGGTGAAGTCGGGAATATGTTATTGGTTGTTTCCTCTGAAAAAAAAGAGAGCAAAGATTCCTGGTTGTTCAAAGAAAAAATGGTTCGGGTCTGCAAATGCAATGAGAAAGAGATTTACTCCTAAATCTATCGAAATATTTTTTCTGAATGGGATTGATTTTTTCATAAATTTTATAAAGCATAGGCTGATTTTTGAAGCTTGTTTTTGCAACGCTTAATCGAGATAAAATAAGGGAGATTGACGCCCTGCTAAAAAATACTTCCTTCACCCTATTAACGCTGGATGATTTTCCTCATATCCAACCGATTGTTGAAGATGGGAAAACCTTAAAGCAAAATGCGCTCAAAAAAGCGAAAACGATATTTGACAAAACAGGTTTACTCACCTTAGCTGATGATACCGGACTGGAAGTCGATGCGTTGAACGGACAACCCGGTGTGTTTTCAAGCCGGTTTGCTGGTGAAAAAGCGACCTATGACGAAAATGTCAATAAGCTGCTTGCTTTGATGCAGAATGTCCCTGACGAAAAAAGAAGCGCTCGTTTCCGCTGCGTTATTGCCATGGTCGGTTCTGACATTGAACAATTGGTTGAAGGCGTTTGTGAAGGGTTCATCATTCACGAGAAAAGAGGAGACAGTGGTTTTGGTTATGATCCGGTTTTTTATGTGCCTGAGTTCAAAAAGACTTTTTCAGAATTAGATCTGGCTACCAAAAATAAAATCAGCCATCGAGGCCAGGCATTGAAAAAAGCGATAGCAGTTTTGCTTCGGATTGCTGCGGCTCAAAAATGACTTGATTTTTTGTGTTAAAAACGATATCTTTCTTTTCAAAAATCGGGGCGTAGCGCAGTTCGGCTAGCGCGCCTGCTTTGGGAGCAGGAGGTCCCGAGTTCAAATCTCGGCGCCCCGACAAAAAATTGCCCATCGCTGATGATGGGCTTTTCCATTAAAGAGGCTAAATGTGCTCGACCGGTTGAAATTTTCCATTTTTTTATTAATCCCAGCGCTCGCCCTGTCCCATTTTTCAAATCAACAGTCAACTTCAGCAAAACTTTTTTTTCGCCTCGCTCCGGCCAAAATTGATCAAATGCTCGATCAGCTTTTTCTGCAATTCCCAAATTTTGAAGATCGGTTAATGGCAATTGCTCTGGATAGAATAGGCACACCTTACAATTTAAAAGCTATCGGCGACGGAGCAGGTTTCGATGCCAATCCTGTATTCAGCATCAGCACGACTAATTGTACCGCTTTTATTCTGACCTCCATGGCGCTGGCAAGCGCCCAAACCTACCAACAAGCCGAAAAATTGATGACCTACTTGAATTATTATCCCTCTAAAAACGGAGAAAATCCAATCACCTATCAAAACCGACGGCATTTTACTTCTGACCGGCTACTTAATTCTCCTTACTTTAAACTCATCACTGATACAATTTCTGAACAAAAGGATCGCCAGACCATTAAACTGATGCTGAATCGGCAAGAAAATGGCACTCACTATCTGCCAATAGTTTGGGAAAAAGAAGTTGAGCTGGAATTCATTCCTCGAGATAAAATCAGCTCGACAATATTACAGCGATTGCCACGGGTCTGTGGTGTAGGTATAGTGCGCAATGAATTATTCGCGAAGGGAATAATTATTGGGCACGAGGGTTTGGTTTTTGATGGCAAATATTTTGTTCATGCCTCGCGAGACGCCGGCAAAGTAATCAAAGAAGATTTTTATTTTTATACTCAGAAGAAGCGGAAACAGGATAATAAATTTATCTGCGATGGGATGGTGGTTTATCAGATGATGGAAGTGCCAGATTAGCGAACCGTTCTTAACAATGGCCTTGTTGCCCATCCAGATATTGAAGCAAGCGCTGCATATCTTCCGGCAATTCCGAATCAAACATCATATTTTGGTGTGTTTCTGGATGAATGAAGCCTAAAGTTTTTGCGTGCAAGGCTTGACGCGGCATCAAAGCCAACAGGTGCAGCGCCAACTCTCGTTCTTGTTGATTGAGTTGAATCGTCTGCTTGTGCCGTCCGCCGTAGGTTTGGTCGCCGAAAACCGGGTGGTTCTGCCAAGCCATGTGCACTCGGATTTGATGCGTCCGGCCTGTTTCTAAGCGGAGTTTCAATAATGACACGAGCGGATAGCTCGCTAATACTTCATAATTAGTAATGGCAAGTTTGCCCTCCAGAGAAGAAACAAACAGCGTCCGGTCTCGCTCGCTGCGCTTCAAATAACTTTCAATCCGCCCCGATTTTTTCACAAAATGCCCCCACACAATCGCCCGGTATTCTCGCTGAACCGTGTGTGCCGCAAATTGTCCAGAAAGCTCTCCATGCACATAATCATTTTTGGCAATAACCAATAAACCCGACGTATCTTTATCCAGCCGATGCACCAGACCAGGACGAAATTCACCGCTCAAGGTGGAAAGATTTTGACTGTGATAAGCCAGCGCATTAGCCAACGTGCCGGTCAAATTACCGCAGGCAGGATGTACCACCATACCGGCTTTTTTATTCAGCACCAGCAGGTATTCATCTTCATAAATTATTTCCAGCGGAATATTTTCAGGCAGGATTTCGGGTTTTGGCGGACGCGGAAAACGAATGATTATCCTCTCACCACCGTTGATCGTGTAGCTGGGCTTGGCCACTAAATTATTGACGGTAATTTTTCCATGTTTGATTAGTTTCTGCACCTGCGCCCGCGAAATTTTCTCTATTGTATTAGCCAAATATTGATCAAGCCGCTCCGGGCGCTGGTTTGGTGAGACAATTATTTCGCCGGTAAATTCTATTTCTTGACCGTCAATTAATTCCTTTTCTTTTATTATCATAGCATCATTTTTAATGCCCAAATTTTCCAAGATTGAATATTATTGTTTCTCCAAGAAAAATCGGGAGTCGACCATTATGAATGCCAATTCAAGCTTTTAAAAAAATCAATTTAAACGATAAGATAACTAACTCAATTCGACCTGCTCTTCGTCCTGGTCAGCCTTTTTTCTATCAAATAGAACAAAAGCAATCAACAGAATCATGCCAATAGTAACAGCAATATCTGCCACATTAAAAATGGGCCAACGGATAAACTGAAAATCGATAAAGTCCACCACTTCGCGATAGACTATTCGATCAATCAAATTGCCAATGGCGCCGCCAAAAATGGAGGCAAGCGCAAAGCGCGCCCAGAAATTTTCCGGTTTTAATTGAAACAAATAGATGATGATAATGACACTGGCAATTAAGGAAAAAATCGCAAAAAACAATCTATTGCCAAATTGAATCCCAAAAGCCATACCAGGATTTTTGATAAAGGTGATTTGGATAAATTCGCCAATAAGACTTTTTGATTCACCATAAATCAATGATTCGCTGACAATCTTTTTTGTCAATTGATCGATGAAAATTACCACAGCCGACCAACTTAATAACTTGAGATTTGAATTGAACACTGTTAGTCTGTCTTCTTTATTTGATGATTGCAGAATATCCTATTGCTGGTAAACTATCGTGCGCCGTGGATCGCTGGGTCACGCAAATTTACATATCAACTACTCTTTCGCTCTTCTGCTGCTTTGCAAGGGATGCACAGTTTAGCATAAGGTATTGCTTCCAAACGCTTTTCGCTGATTTCTTCGCCGCAAAGGATGCATTTTCCGTAAGATCCGTCCTCGATCCGATCAAGCGCCTCATCCAATTCTTCTAAAATATTCCCTTCCATTGAAGCCAATAAATACGATTTTTCATGCTCGTTACAATCAGATCCTTGATCGGCGATGTGAAAAGAATATGAATGCTCGCCCGAAGTTTCCCTGAGAGAATCTCTTTGTTTCTCTGCTTTTAATTCATCCACGACCTGATTTCTCATTTTGTTTAAGATATCCCGGTAAAAATTGAGCTTCTCTTTGTTCAAGTATCATCTCTCCTCTGAAACAAAAAAATTCACTGCCGCCATTATACTCACGATAGCGTTTTATGGTTTCAAGCGATGGCAATTTCTTCTTTGCAACATAAGAGTTAAAAAATCGCTTGCTATTATACTATTTTTTCCTAATAATGTCAAGTGAAAAGATATTCAAATTTGTCTTGATTTAGCCTTTTGCAAAGACTCTGTTTTAGCCTAAAATTTTTGTTGAATTCTTCTGCACCTCTTCATAAGTATATTTATCAGCATGGATAGGCATCCTATAAACAAATTTCTTTCAGGGCAATTTGCTATTCATGAATTATGAAAAATCTGATTTTTGAACTTGACATTTTTAATTAAATATGTTATATTGCAAGCCTTAAATTTATTAAAGAGATAAACGGCATGGCTCAACAGTTGAAAAATATCTTGTCGGTAAAAGACCGAGAAGCTATTATTATCATCATACGCCCCCCTCTTCTGGCAGAGGGAACTTGAACTAAATACGAGTAACAAAATGTCTTTTCAAAACCCACTGCCAGCTTAATTTTGACAGTGGGTTTTTTGGTAGTCAGGCTGATTATAAAATTAACTTAACAATAATGACAGATTAACATATTGACTGGGAAAATAAAATATGCTAAAGAAGGTAAATACTCAAGAAGATTTTGTGGCGCTGGAACATAAAATTCTTGACTTTTGGAAAGCAAATCAGACTTTTCAAAAATTAAAAGAAAAGAATAAAGGTAAGAAAAGGTGGTCATTTTTAGATGGGCCTATTACTGCCAATAATCCCATGGGCGTGCATCATGCCTGGGGCAGAACTTATAAAGACATCTTCCAGCGATATCACGCCATGCTGGGATACGACCAACGCTATCAAAATGGCTTTGATTGTCAGGGTTTGTGGGTCGAAGTCGAAGTGGAAAAAGAATTGGGTTTGAAATCAAAAACCGATATCGAAAAATTTGGCATTGAGAAATTCGTCCAAAAGTGTAAAGATCGGGTGAAAAAATATTCAAAAATTCAAACTGAACAATCGATTCGCCTTGGCTACTGGATGGACTGGGATCATTCCTACTACACTATGGCCGATATCAATAATTTTACTATCTGGGCATTTTTGAAAAAGTGCTATAATCGCGGCTGGATTTACAAAGGGCATGATGTTATGCCTTGGTGCATCGATTGCGGTGCGGCGATGTCTCAGCATGAAATCGCCACCGAAGGCTATAAAGAAATGCAGCACACCAGCATTTATGTTTTATTCCCTCTGGTAGATCGAAAAAAGGAAAGTCTGCTGGTGTGGACGACGACTCCTTGGACGCTGCCGGCAAACGTCGGCGCAGCGGTTCATCCAGATTTTACTTATGTAAAAATAAAACAGGGCGAGCAGATTTATTATCTGGTCAAAAATCGGTTGGATGCAGTAGTGGCACCAAAAGGTGACTACCGCGTACTCGAAGAAATGCCTGGTACAGCGCTGGCAGGACAAGTTTTTCATTCGCCTTTTGAAGAGTTGCCAGCTCAACAGGGGGTCCGGCATCCGGTACTGGTATGGAATGAAGTCAGCGCCGAGGACGGAACCGGGATCGTGCACATCGCCCCTGGTTGCGGGAAGGAAGACTTCGCTTTGGGAAAGGAGCAAAATATGGCGGACATAGCGCCGTTGGATGAATTTGGCACTTTCCTTGGTGGTTTTGATTGGCTGTCAGGACAAAACGTGATGCACGTAGCTGAACCGATTATCCAAAATTTGCAAGAAAAAAAGATCCTCTACAAAAAAGAGACGATCACCCATCGCTATCCGGTCTGCTGGCGGCATGGTTCAGAGTTGGTGTTCCGGCTGGTCGATGAATGGTTCATCAAAATGGATGAATTGCGTCATCAAATTATGGAGGTGACAAAAAAAATCCGCTGGATGCCAGACTACGGTATGCAGCTCGAGTTGGATTGGCTGAAAAACATGCACGATTGGATGATTTCTAAAAAACGCTATTGGGGTTTGGCGCTGCCAATTTATGAGTGTAGAGAATGCGGACATTTTGAGCTCATCGGCGGCATCGATGAACTGAAGGAACGGGCAGTTGTAGGTTGGGAAAAATTTGCCGGGCATTCGCCGCACCGGCCTTGGATTGACTATGTAAAAATTAAATGCCAAAAATGCGGCGCTACAGTCGAGAGGATCCGCGATGTCGGCAATCCCTGGCTGGATGCTGGCATTGTTCCCTATTCCACTATGGGCTATCTCGAAGATCGTTCGCATTGGGAAAAATGGTTTCCCGCCGATTTTATCACTGAATGTTTCCCCGGCCAATTCCGTAACTGGTTCTATGCTATATTAGCCATGAGCACGGTTATGGAAAATAGAGAACCTTTTAAAGCGGTTCTGGGACATGCCTTGGTCAGAGATGAAGAAGGCGAAGAAATGCATAAGAGCTCTGGCAATGCTATTTGGTTTGATGATGCAGCTGAAAAAATGGGTGTCGATACAATGCGCTGGATGTTTGCTGAACATAATCCATTCACCAATCTGAATTTTGGTTACGGACCAGCAAAAGACATCAGAAAGCATCTGCTCACCTTGTGGAATACCTATGCCTTTTGGACCAATTATGCTATTCTCGATAACATCGATCCGACCACCTTGCGAGCAGATAAAAGCGAATTGACTGAGATTGATCGCTGGGTGCTGGCAAAGCTGCAAACGCTAATCAAAGAGGCTCATGATAGTTACGAGGATTTTAACATCTTAATTTTCATGAAAAAGGTAGAAGATTTTATCGATGACCTATCCAATTGGTACGTTCGGCGTAACCGGCGTCGTTTTTGGAAAAGTGAACAGGATAACGATAAAAAGGTCGCTTATTTTACATTGCAGAAAACGCTGCTTACTTTGATTAAGCTGCTGGCACCGGTGATTCCCTTTATTACTGAAGAGATATATCAGAATTTGGTCGTTGCCAACGATGTCTCAGCACCAGCATCTGTCCACCATTGCGATTTTCCCAGTGTGGAGGAGGACTTGATCGATGATGATTTGGTCGCCGCGGTTGACCAAGTCATTCGCATCGTTAAAGCTGGCAGAGCCTTGCGCAATAAAACCAATATCAAGGTGCGTCAGCCATTAGCTGAATTGGTCATAAAGCCTGATGGCGCTATGAATGTCACTACGCTTAAAAATTATGAACAACATATCAAAGAAGAATTAAATATCAAAAAGATTACCTTTATCAGTAACGAATCGGAGTTAGCCGAGTATGAGCTGAAGATCGACTTCAAACAATTAGGTCCGAAATACGGCAAAGATGTGCCAAAAATTCAGCAAGCACTTTCAGCAATGAAAGCATCAGAAATCGCTAAAAAAGTGCGCGCTCAATTAGACGTGGCGATCAAAATAGATGAAAAAATAATCACTCTCAAACCGGATGAAGTCATTGTGGTGACAAAAGCCAGAGAAAATTATGTAGTAGCAGAAAACGATGGTGCTCTGCTGGGGCTGGATACATTTTTGACCGAAGAATTGCTTTCCGAAGGTATCGCCCGTGATTTGGTCAGACACATTCAAGAACTACGCAAAGAAGCCAATTTTGAAATGAACGACCGCATCCAGCTTTATTTTGAAGCCTCTGAAAAAATTAACAGTATCTTTAGACAACACGCTAATTACATAAAAGCAGAAACACTGTCTTTGGCTATTCATGACAAAATAAAAGATGATTGTATTTTCAAAGAAATTAAATTGGGCGGAGAAACGATTAAGTTGGGTGTGAGAAAATAATCTGCTAAAAATCAAATAAAAAAACCTCTC
>CAZNDR010000057.1:0-13706 GCA_964571835.1 uncultured Cytophagia bacterium
ATGTTTTAATTACCATTTTATGAATGGTTGTTATCCTTCTTCAATCAAGCAAAGGCGGAGGTTTAGCCGGTGTTTTTGGTGGAGGCGGCATGGGAGCAGTTTTTGGAGGCAGAGGCGCGGCTTCTTTTTTGGCAAAAGCGACTACGGTGTTAGCAACCATTTTTTTAGGATTAGCGTTGCTGATCAGCTACATGGATAAGGGCGATAATGTCGATCAAAGTATTGTTCAAGAAGAGATTGCTAAAAGACGCGCCGCCTCGCCGGCTGCTGATTTGTCTACAGTGCCGACCGGTGAATCAGTCACAGGACAGACTGCTCCGGCAACAACAGATACTTCAAAATAAGCCGGCTAAAGTGAAGAATGAAGGTTTTTTTTGTGTGGTCGAATTTTTTCTTCTTATTAACGGTTTCTTCTCGAGCCTAACTTATCTACCGGATGAGATGTGAACAGTATCTATAGACCAATCAATGTGCTTGTGATGTAAAATGGGGGGATAAAAATATCGCCGAAGTGGTGGAATTGGCAGACACGCTATCTTGAGGGGGTAGTGCCTAACCGGTGTGCGGGTTCGAATCCCGCCTTCGGCACAATTTAAGCCTTAACAAAAAATCAAAGAAGAGGAAAATCTTATGCAGAAAAAAATGAGTAGCTCTTTTGCCGCTATGCTAATAGTTTTTCTCCTGCTAACTTCTGCCTACTCACAAAATAATGTTCAGGATGAATATAATAAAAAAATTGCCAAAGCGAAAGCGATCACTGAACAGATGGAACAACCGGGAATTTCTAAAGCTCAGTTTGATGAACTAAAAGCGCAATACGATGAACTGCAAAAAGAGATTGATGCTTTGAAATCACAGCTGCAGGCCGGCGCCGAGGTTGAAAAAACAGCCAATTATGCTAAAATAGCTTACAATGACGGCAATACCGCCTTAAAAAAGGGAGATGCTCAAGCAGCTCTTAGCTCTTATGACAAAGCCATTCAGTACGATCCCAATTTAGTGGAAGCCCACTATGGCAAAGGTCTCGCTTTGTCAAAATTAAGACGATATGAAGATGCGCTCGCTTCGTATAACAAAGCGGTACAAATAAATCCTCTCTATTCTTCAGGCTGGTTGGCTTTGGCCAAGTTATACCGTCAATTGGATAGATATGATGAAGCTCTAACTGCCTGCCTAACGGCTGTTGCTAATGATTCAACCTCACAGAAATCTCTTTATGAGTTAGGTTTCGTTTATAATCAGCGGAAGGAATACGAAAAAGCAGCTATCGCTTTTGCCAAAGTCACCAAAATCGATCCGACTTATGACAAAGCCTACATAGCCGAAGGAGTAGCGTTGAAAAAGATCGGCAAAAACGATGAGGCAATAGTTGCCTTGAAAAAGGCTATCGAAGCAGATGCTAAAAACTATGAACCCTTTTACTGGTTAGCTGCTTTATACAATGAAGTTGGCAAACACGACGAAGCTCTTGAGGCAGCTTTGAATTGTCTCAAACTTAAGGCTGATTATGCTGCTGCTGCCTTTGAAGCTGGCATGGCTTATGAAAAAATGCGTCAAAAAGAAAATGCCATCAAATTTTATGAAATGGCCAAGAAAAACCTCAATTGGAGAAAATCAGCCCAATACCAAATCGACATGCTCAATCGCCCCCAATAATTTAGCGCTGAATAGTATTATCTTATCTGTTGAGCCCTTGCTTTAGCGCCGAAGCAAGGGCTTTTATTTTGATCATCAGCCTCATTCATTTGTTAAGGGAAACCTGGCTGAGCACTTTTTCTTTGCCTCTATCTAAAGCCAAAACTAATTTTTTATTGACATTAGTTTAAGAAAACAGTATATTTTTTATAGTTCTGTTGATGGCCCTTCACCATTCTATTGCCACGCTTTTTTTGCACGAGGTTTTAATCATGGAAATTGGGCTTTTGAAATTTATCCGCCAGTTGTCGGACATGTTTTGAAATTTGGCCATTTGAAATTTATAATTTGCATCTTGCTGCGCTATGCTTAATGACTTACTCCGCATCTTCTCTAAATTTATCAAATTTTTATTAATCGATGAAAATGCTATTTATGGCATTTTATTTTTATTGATTGTTTGGGTATTCACTCGCGGCAATCCCAACATTGTTTTATTTTTGATAAGAAAAGGTATTGTTGTTCTCATTCTCATAACCCTTGCTATCCGATGGAAGGCTATCACTTACTTAAGCGCAAGCAAACTTGACAAATTGTTCGAATGGCCAAATATAAATAAGTTATTGAGAAATTTGTTAGTAAATAATAGTGATGTGATATTTGGATTCATCTGGGGTGCATTAAGCTTTTTTTGGCTAGTGGTTTTTATAGCTCTGCTGCTGTACGAAGTGAAAACATGGAACTATGTAATAAAAAGGAAAGTCGATGCCTAATAATTAATAATATGAATGACCAGTTAAAAAACTGCCTGGTCTAAAGCCCAATGGTTACGACTATCTTGGGTTTCTCCGCCATAAATGGCGAGGCTATTAATAAATATTGAATAGCTCCGTTCTTTAGAACGGAGAATTTGACAAATTGTCCTGAGATTTTTGGGCTTGAGCCCTTCTCTTTATGCGACAATAATTCAACTGGTCATTCATATTAATATGTCGTTTGCTTTTTTATAAAATGTTGGCTAAAAATTAGCAGCCTACCTGATTTTGCTTCGATAGATAGTTCACTAAAAAGGAAAAAATCATGACTAAATTACTCTATCAATTTGATAGTTATTTAAAAGAATTTTCAGCCACAGCAGTCGCAGTTAACGAAACAGATAACGCTATTGTATTAGACCAGTCAGCGTTTTACCCAGGCGGAGGAGGTCAGCCGAATGATATCGGAGAAATACAATTTGGACGAACAATTTCGCAAGTCGAGAAAATCAAAAGACAGGAAAGTGAAATCTGGCATTTTATCGTCGGGCCTTTGCCAGCCAAAAATGCGACTTTGACAGCTAAAATCAATTGGCAGCGACGCTATCAACTAATGCGCACCCATTCAGCGCTTCACGTGCTGTGCGGCGTGGTGTGGCGCGATTATGGCGCGCAGGTCACTGGGGGGAACATGGAACCACTCGCCGGCCGTATGGATTTTGAATTTGAAAATTTGCAAAAGGATCTGGTAAAAGAAATCGAAGACAAAGTAAATTATGAAGTCCAGCAAGCTCGGCAAATTCGAACCAAAATTCTGCCTCGTCAGGAAGCTTTTCAAATTCCAGACTTGATTCGCACCAAGATAAATTTACTGCCCGAGCAAATCAAGGACATCCGCGTTGTCGAAATCGTTGGATTGGATTTGCAGGCAGACGGTGGAACGCACGTGGCAAACACCAAGGAAATTGGACCTATTCGCCTGGTCGATTATAAAAGCAAAGGGAGTATCAATAAGCGGATTTATATCGAGCTTGATTAAGCTTACCAAAAAAGTACTTCAGTAAAGATACTAATGAGGAAGAAGGATGAAAATACCACTTTATCAGGTCGATGCTTTTACTAGCACCGTATTTTCTGGTAATCCAGCCGCTGTTTGTCCGCTGGAAAGATGGCTCGACGATGAGATATTAGCAGCTATTGCGGCTGAGAATAATCTCTCGGAGACTGCATTTTTTGTCAAACAAAACGAGAATTACGAATTGCGTTGGTTCACTCCCAAAGCAGAAGTTGATTTGTGCGGGCATGCTACGCTGGCATCGGCTTTTGTGATCTTCAAATTTTTGGATTCTCAAAAAACGGCTCTTTCGTTTCAAACGAAAAAAAGCGGAACATTAGTGGTCAGAAAAGAAAACAACCTGCTGGCAATGGATTTCCCAGCGCGAGCACCCTCTCCTTGCAATATGCCAGAAGCCTTGCTACAAGCTTTTTCATTCACTCCCGAACAGGTGTTTTTGTCAAGAGATTATCTAATTGTTTTTGAAACAGAAGATCAAATCAAAATGCTAAATCCCGATATCGATAAATTTATGCAATTGGATTCATTGGGCGTGATCGTCACAGCGCCTGGGAAAAAAGCTGACTTTGTCTCCAGATTTTTTGCACCAAAAGTTGGCATTGCGGAAGACCCGGTAACCGGTTCCGCTCACAGCACCTTGATTCCCTACTGGTCAAAAAGGTTACATAAAAAGAAACTGCATGCTTTTCAACTTAGCCAGCGAGGCGGAGAATTGTTTTGCGAAGACTTGAGCGAGCGCGTCAAGATTTCGGGCGAGGCAGTTTTGTATTCGGCGGGAGAAATTTTTTTGTGAAAGACTGACTGCTTTGATAGCAAATGCAAATGGGGCGTCATCTGTGAATCAGCGAATATAAATTTGGATTTTCAGCGGAGATAGCTGTCATCTCAACCATAAAAATATTCTTGCTGCCCGTCTCAAATTTCATATTCTTGAGCTGACAAGCTTTCATCAGCTAGCTAAAAAATGAGTTGGTGAAGAAAATTTTTTATTGAAAATGATGCACTTTTTCAAAGAGGGTTCTTTTTCCTTTTGACTTTGAAGACCAAATACATGTGATGCGTCATTTTTTGATATGATTAATATGAATGACCAGTTGAAAAAAACCAAAAGAAATGAAGGGCTAAAGCCTAAAGAATTTGTGGGAAAACTGTGAGATCTCCGTGATAAAGAACGGAGCTATTTAATTTTTATGAATAGCTCCGTCATTTATGGCAGAGAAACTTATGAAATCCGAAATCAATTGGGCTTTAGCCCAATCAGCTTTTTGACTGGTCATTCATAGTATTATTACCCAATTATATTTTCTCAAATGTTGCCAAAATATTACTACGCAAGTATTTCAATAAATTATTATGAGTAATTATAAGTGGTACTAGGAAAATGAAAAACAAAATAGGATTCAATAATGATGTCTGTTCTATCATGGTTAAATGAACTAACTTAAGTCTGCCGATTCCCTTCTTCATTTTTAGGGGCGAATTGATATGGTGAAAGGTTGGGAAAATATTTTGCTCTTCCTCATTAAATAAAATCCTAATTATTGTTTTTCTAATTTTATATGGTATAACTTTGGTAATGAAAATAATAGGACTCCAAATATTGGTGGTTAAAATGACTACTTTGCCACCTTTTGTTAACACTCGTTCAATATCATGGAACTCTTCCGCCACATGATCCATATGTTCCACAACCATTCTTAACGTAATTAAATCTGCAAATTCGCTTGGCAAAGGTATCTTTTTAAAATCAGCTTGAATAAAAAACTCATGGCCTATGCGACGATGTTTGATAATATCTAAACCAATTGATAACTTACAGTTTTTACCGTATTGCCTAATAATTGAATTATTACCACAACCAATATCAATCCATTTCGTCTGTGAAGTAAGCAAATTTTGCAGTGTTTCATTAAATATTTCATGCCGAAATTGAAACGAAGGATAAATTCTCCAAAGTATATTTTGATAATTATCGAGCGTCATATGTCAAGAAATTTCTTTCTTAAATTATAGATTTTTATATAAGCGCCATCATCCTATTTCTCGGCACTTAGACGGGGAATAGGTAAGATCAGGGTTCTATATTTTCAAGCGCATATTTGGCCAGAGCAGCTACCTCAAGGCAATAGCATCATTTTTTTAATGCTAATTAACTCCCCGCTTTCCAGCTTATAAAAATAAACGCCGCCTGTCAGAAATTTCGCCTCAAATTCCAACGAATATGAACCGGCATTTTTAAATTCATCTGCCAACGTCTTGATTTGTTCTCCCAATAAATTATAAACAGTTAACTTGACCTGCGCTGGATGAGGCAAAGAAAAAGTGATTTTCGTTAGCGGATTAAACGGATTAGGATAGTTCTGCTTCAGCTCAAATTTCTCGTTCCGGTCATGTCCAGTATTTGCCTGGCTTACATTGCCATTGCAAAAGTTGACGTCCAGGCTGTCAGTCGTTGCATTGCCATAAGCGTCCATCGCTTGAACAAAAATTCGGTACTCGCCATCTTCGTAATCGCCAGTCACCAATGAATAGCCTCCTTCCCACACATCAATCAACGAATCACCATTGTTGTTGGTGAGAATTTGGTAAAAATTACGCTCTTCATCCATCCAGCTTGAAGGCATTAGTAATTGATCACGTTTATAAATCACCGTGGCATAGGGCTCATAATAGCCGGTATTGTACATCTCGAAAGCATGATTGAGCCGATGACCTAGCGTCCGTGGAAGCACAATTCGCGCTTCAGGCATTTTCTTTAGCCAATAATAAGTTTCAAAAGCTGGTTGCTGCCAGGGGGAATCGCCGACATAATCCACGATTTTAGCAATAATATCAATGTCGCCGAACAAGCTGTCTGGATTTAAATAATAACTCGTTTCATTGGTGCAAAAGGCAAATTTTGAATTAGGAAAAACGGGCTCGATTTTGGGAGCTATCAAATCGATTGCTGGCGTCAAGGCTAATAGTGGATTAAAATTGATGCCCCATTCATTATCGTCATAACGCCACACCCAGCCGCTATCCCTGATTTGAACAAAATGAATATGCCCCCACGCTGAAGTCCACTCAATAATATCGCCTAAATAGTCATGCTGGTTCACTGAATCGCCAACATCGAACTGGATTGAACTCTCGATTAAATGAGCGTACAACCAGCCATTGGAATAGTCAGGCACTGCTTCACCGACCGCCAGGCGCCAGTGATACGCGCCGCTAATGGTCAGCACATTCTTGACCACGCCGGCAGCCACAGCGTAAACTGGCTCTGCGATAGGAACAATCAAATCCAATCCCTGGTGAAGATACGACCAGTCGGGCTGTCCGTAGCTCATGTGCTGCTCGTAATAATTCCAAACCGTGCGCATACTATCAAATGGGAAAAAGGGCCAGGGAATCGGATCGTAAATAATTTGTGATTTCTCCAGTTTTTGTTGATGGGAAAATGCTTTGAATTTTTTTTCCGCTTTGATTTCACTGTTCAGCAAATTGCCCTGTGCATTATATTCAAACAGCAATCCTCTTGACGAGCCGTTGTGGCGGCGGTGAACGCCAGCATAGATTTTTCCATCGGCTAAAAAAAGATCACGAAAGGAAAATTGCGGCTCAAGTTTTTTAGCGAAAAGTAATTCGCCACTGGAAACAGCAAAAGCCAGAAGCTTCTTTTTATCAATAACAGCCACTAAATCGTGCGATTGAGAAAGCTTAATTTGGCGAGGGTATAAAAATCCAGTCTTGAGGTGCTTCTTCAATTGCCCTTCAGAAAAAATGTTCAGACTTTCGCCCAGCGCTGTTGCCACCAGGTTCCCATCATCCGAAATGTCAAATTGATCACATGTCTCATAAGTTTTCCTGGTTCGCTCTTTCAGCGAAAAGATATACAGATTTTTTCCTGTGCCCAATCCAAAAAAATCACCAGAATTGGAGAAGTCGAATAACGAAGCTCCGTCAACAATTTGGGAAAATAGCTGCTGACCATTCTTGTCATAAAAATAGATAATCAGTTCCTTTTTGAAATGAAACTTATTATCGAGAAAAACAATGAAGCCGGCATTGGAAATATATAAATCTGAACCGGGGGCAATTGGCAATTCAAATAGCAACTGATCCTTATCATAAAACCGAAAATTTACCAGTTCCCGATACTCATCACTGACGTTGCCGATATCATAATGACACCAAAAATTGCCATCCGGCGAATGAGCTTTGCTACACTGGCTAAACGGTCGAGTTATAAATTTTCCATTAAATGAAACTGTCAACCCTGAACTTGTGGTTTGTGCTAAGTTTGATTGGCCAAAGCTGTTAGTTTGGCAGAAAAAAAGTAGCATCAGATTGAATAAAATTGGCTGAGCTAATTTTATCATTGTTGGTCCGCTTATTGTTTTTTTTTGCTGGTATTGGTTTGTTCAACTTTTCTATTGATTTAAAAACCGCTTAAGCCGGGTTGCAGGATTATCAAAATGCACTGCGACTGGATTAAAATATTCGGGATCATAATTTCCTCCCAGCCACTCCAAGGTTTCCTTGTATTCTTTATCGGAAGGATTTTGGATAATTTTTAGAATATCTTCATAGCCCAAGCAACCGCCACAATCTTCCGGAGGACAAGCTCTTTTACCATCAAGGCATTTGGGATAGGAAAGGTTATTGCCACGCGGCAAAATTTTTTCCAATTTGATGTTGTGCTCCCAGTTGTCACCAAAATCATAAGTATAATTGGCAGTTTGATTTCCCAGACTAAAATAATCTGCCATGCGCAGCTTCCAGCCCGGCAATGTATCAGCGTTATCAAATTCTTCATCAGGAATGCCAATTCTCACCTCTTCGCCGATGTCCAGATCAATTATTTCAAACTCGTGTAAATGACAATCATGCCAGCCCATTACATCCTGAATGGCAACATGTAAATCCCAAAAGGAGTAATTTTCAGGAACCTGAAGCGTGCGCCATATTTTTGGCTTAATATTTTTCAGTTCAATTTTAAATTGATAAGCATTTTTAAAAGCTTTAGCCATGGTTAATCCTTCCTCAACACTGTCAATAATTATTTTTCAGCAAAGGTAGGTAAATAAAATATCAATAGCAATGGAAAAAATTGGTTGGTTAAAAATTCAGTCAATTAACACCGGCGCTCTTTTTTCTTTCCAGCAATTTTTTTTTATTGACATTTAAAATGAAATAGTTTACCTTTCATCAAAAATTTTTCGTTTCGTTTTTGACAAAAGGGAGAGATAGTCATATGCTTCTTTCGGCTTTAATCACAACAATTATCAAAGCTGTTTCCTATATTTTATTGCCACCAGCAATTACTACTCTCTATGTTCCAATTTCCACTATCAAAAAAGAAGACTAACATAATGATCGATCTGAGAAAACTCTGCCAGGAAAAAATCATCGTCTTCGACGGTGCCATGGGCACCAGTATTCAGGAATTGAATTTACCCAGAGCAAACTACCGTGACAAAGAAGGCTGCCATGAAATATTAAATTTGACCAGTCCAAATATCATTCAGCAAATTCATGCTGGATTTCTGGAGGTGGGCTGTGACGTCATCGAGACCAACACTTTTGGCGCCAATGGTGTGGTTTTGGCTGAATACGGTTTGGGAGAGAGCATTTATGAAATTAATCGCCAAGCAGCAGAATTGGCGCACCTGGTCGCCAGCGATTTTTCGACCAAATCTCACCAACGATTTGTTGCTGGCAGCATCGGCCCCGGCACAAAATTACCCTCGCTGCGCCAGATCAATTTTCGACAAATTCAACAAGCCTTTGCTCCGCAGATCGAAGGTCTGATCGACGGTGGTGTTGATCTGCTTATCATCGAGACGAGCCAGGATCTATTGCAATTAAAAGCGGTCATCATTACAATCAAAGAGATATTTGCCGAAAGGAAAATTCAACTTCCGATTATTGCCCAGGTCACTATGGAAACGACTGGGAAAATGCTGGTGGGATCGGATATGCTATCCGTCATAGTTACCATCTCGCCTTTTGTGCCTGAAGGCCTGGGAATAAACTGTTCTACGGGTCCCAAAGCCATGACTGGCCACGTTCGCACGCTGGCTAATTTTTGGCCAGGACTCATTTCGGTCATGCCCAACGCGGGTTTGCCTGTAGTCAGAGACGGAACAATGTACTATGAGCTATCACCGGAGGAACTGGCGCTGGACCTGAAATATTTTGTCACCGAATTGGGAGCACATATCGTTGGTGGCTGCTGTGGCACGACGCCGAAACATTTGAAAACTGTCGTTGAAGCCATGGCTGGCCTATCGCCCCGAAGTCGAGAGGTCAAAAAGATAAAGGCTGCTGCCAGTTTGTACGGTATTGCTGAATTCGAGGTTGAGCCAAAACCGCTCATCATTGGCGAACGCTGCAACGCCAACGGTTCAAAAATTTTCCGTGAATTTTTATTAAATGAAAATTTAGAAGGGATGCTTTCCGTAGCCCAACAGCAAGAAAAAGAGCAAGCGCATGTACTGGACGTTTGCACCGCTTATGTGGGATTGGACGAAGGGAAAAGCCTGAGCGCCTTGGCGGAGCGATTGAACACTGATGTCACGCTGCCACTGATGATCGATTCCACTATTCCTTCAGCGATCGAAGCCGCCCTGCAAAAAATTGCCGGCAAAGCTATTGTCAATTCGGTAAATTTTGCAGATGAAACATTGTTACGAAAAATTGTCAGCTTGTGCAAAAAATATGGCGCGGCCGTGGTAGCGCTGACCATCGATGAACAAGGCATGGCAAAAACCGCTCAACGAAAAATCGCCGTTGCCCGACGGTTGATCAAAACAATCAGCCAGGAACTTGCTCTGCCAAGCGAAGATATTTTTATTGATGCTCTGACGTTCACGCTGGGCAGCGGCGATGAGGAAACACGCCGCGCCGCCGTTGAAACCATGGAAGCCATCCATAAAATTAAAGAGGAATTTCCTCAAGTTCATACGCTGTTGGGTGTCTCCAATATTTCTTTTGGTTTAAAACCAGCCATTCGACATCGGCTGAATTCGATTTTTTTAGCCCATGCCATTGAGGCCGGTTTGGATGCAGCGATTCTGCACGCTGGAAAAATTATTCCACTTTTCAAAATTCCTGAGCCAGAAAGAAAATTATTTGATGATCTAATTTTTGATAAACGGACGGACTCGTACGATCCGCTAATTGAAATTATTCATTTTTATCGCGACAGCCCGGTGGCTATTGAAGATGAGAGCACATTAAAAGATCTGCCCATCGAGCAGCGTCTGCACAAACGCATACTGGATGGGAATCAAGCCGGATTAGCTGCTGAACTTGAAGAATGCCTACAGCAATATCCAGCGATTGACATTATCAATACAATTTTGCTGGGAGCCATGAAAAAGGTAGGCGAACTTTTTGGCGCTGGCGACATGCAACTACCATTTGTGCTTTTATCAGCCGAAACCATGAAAGCTGCGGTTTCAATTTTGCAGCCACATCTGCAGAAAACCAAAGAAAAAGCAAAAGGAAAACTGGTCATCGCCACCGTTCAAGGCGATGTTCACGACATCGGAAAAAATCTGGTGGATATCATTCTTTCTAACAACGGTTATGAGGTAATCAACCTCGGCATCAAACAAACGATTGAAGCCATTTTATCGGCTTTTGAAAATAGCCAAGCCGACGCCATTGGCTTGAGCGGATTGTTAGTGAAATCGACACTGGTCATGAAAGAAAACCTGGAAACGATGAATCAGTTGGGATTTTCGCCGCCAGTAATTTTGGGCGGAGCAGCACTAACGCGCAACTATGTAGAAAAAAATCTCAGAAAAATCTATCGCGGCAAGGTATTTTATGCTAAGGATGCCTTTGAAGGATTGTCGCTAATGGATCAATTTAGCCGCGACAAAATAGCAGAAAGCCAGCCCTTTGAGGCTGAAGAAGACGAAGAAGATAGCAGTTTGCCAGCACTCAATACAGCGACTCAAGCGGAAATCATCTACCCCGTTGAGCCTCCGATTCCGCCGTTTTGGGGCCGACGCCTGGTTCGAGGCATACCCATTTCGGAAATTTTGCCCTTTGTGAATAAGAACGCCTTATTCTTCAGCCGCTGGCAAGCGAAGGCAAAATCACAGCCGCGTGCTGCCTTTGATAAATTCAAAGTAGAAGTTTTAGAACCGACTTACAATAAAATTGTGGATAAGGCAGTTCGCCAGCAATTAATCATGCCAGCAGTTGTCTATGGCTATTTCTCATGTAATTCAGAGGGAAATGATCTGGTGATTTTTGAAAATCCAAGCAGCAAACAGCCGGCTCTAAAATTTACCTTTGCGCGGCAGCCAATAAAAAATGGTCTGTGCCTTGCTGATTATTTTCTACCGACCGCCTCAGGCAAAAAAGATCTGATTGCTTTTCACGTTGTTACTGCCGGCGCCGAAGCTTCAAAAGAAGCACAGCGGCTGTTTGAAAATAACCAGTATCAAGACTACCTGTACTGGCACGGTTTCTCAGTTGAATTTGCTGAAGCACTGGCTGAGTACTGGCACAAACAGATCCGTCGCGAATTGGGCATCGAGCGAGAGGATTCGCCGGACATCAGAAAACTGTTCACCTGTCATTATCACGGCTGCCGCTACTCCTTCGGCTATCCCGCCTGTCCCAATTTGGATGACCAGGCGAAACTTTTTCAGCTTTTGCAGCCCGAGGAAATCGGCGTCAGCTTGACTGAACAATTTCAAATGGTGCCCGAGCAGTCCACCTCAGCGATTATTGTCCATCATCCGCAGGCAACGTATTTTGGGATTTGAAGATTATTCATCAATGACAATCTTGACAAATGGAATGGATAAATTGCATGACTGCCCAATAGAAATTTTGTATATTTTATTCGTTCAATATTTGAAAAAGAATCGACATTACCAAGACAGGAAAATTAGCCATGTCTTTGCCTGTATTGAAAAAAGGAAATAATTTTACTTATGGCGATTATATAAATTGACCTGACGAAGAACGCTGGGAACTCATTGATGGTTATGCTTATAACTTGCCTCTAGCGCCATGCACAAGGCATCAGAAAATCTCCAGGGAATTAGAAAGACCAATAGCTAATTTTCTGCTTGATAAATCCTGTGAAGTTTTTGATGCACCGTTCGATGTTCGTTTTCCTGAAACAGTTGACGCTGATGAAAATATAGCGACTGTAGTACAACCAGATATCGCAGTAGTGTGTGATAAAAAAAGTTGGCTGACAAAGGCTGTCGTGGCGCACCTGATTTAATCATTGAGGTATTTTCGCCAGAAACCAGCTCCAAAGACATGAAAATAAAATTGGCGTTGTACGAGAGGCATGGAGTGAAGGAATATGGGATAGTTCATCCGATAGATAATATCGTTATGGTTTTTCAGCTCGACAAAAATAAAAAGTACAGCAAGCCAACCGTGTATTCCGAAGCAGACAAAATAACAACATTGATTTTGAAAGGGCTGGAAATTGATCTCGGCTTGGTATTTAAGAAATAATGGTCTTCTCGGTGTGCCAATTTTTTTTTCGATAATTGAAAATTTCCTTTCTTAAGTTATTTGTTCCCTTTTGTTTTTTCCTACAAAGCAATTCGCTGGTTTGTGGTTATATGGCAAAGAAAAATATTAAATCCGAAGGAGAGCTAATTTTCTGAGAAATAAGGCTACTTGAGCCCCGGGAGGAATTTTGAGTTGAGCTAATGATCAAAGAATAGGAATGAAAATTTGAATTCAAATGCGTGATTTCTGAATTGGTTAAAGGGAATGACAATTTAATATAATTAAAAATGCCTGGCGCTAAAGAATTTCTAAATGAGGCATAGCAAATTGGTAGGGGATTTGGCCTGACTGCCAAAATTCAAACTCAGGCTGAGCTTTTGATGAAATTCGTTGGGCTTACCAATTACCTTGACGAGATCGTTGGCTTCTTGATCGAGATGGAAAAAAGGAACATCACAATAAAAAAAATGCTGCTCCATCTCATGGAAAAACATAATTTGGAACAGAGGCAAACTTGCTATTTTGGCGATAATGCCTCAGACGTTAAATCGGGACAGGAGCTTGGGGTGCTCACCCATCGGCATTGCCAACAACTATGTGAACGGCGCAAAACTAAGTGAGCTGGGAAACGATTTATTGGCTACGTCATATGCAGCCTATGCTGAGATACTGAAATTGTTGACCAGCTTCAGAAAATCAGAGTCAGTTAAACAAGCCTTATGAAAAATTACCTCATTTTATTACCAATTTGAACT
>CAZNDR010000058.1:0-13517 GCA_964571835.1 uncultured Cytophagia bacterium
CTTGAGTACTGAACTAATAAATTTTTGGGAATTATTCTGGTAACGTATTTGGACAAAGAATAATCATTTTTGAAACCTTCGGTGCTCTGCAAAATTAGGGTAATCTCGATCTCTCGTATTTTTGATAACGAGTCGGCTACCACAGGCGTAGCCAGTTCAGTACCAAATTGATTAAAATATCTTAATTGAAAAGAAGTTACTCCAAGAGCTATGGCTGGAGAGTTACTGCTGTTTATCTTTCGCAATAATACCTTGTCGTCTGGATTGGGAGTGCCCACGGCAGAGCTTACTGCATATTCCACTCGAATCGAATCATAGGTAGTAGTTGGATTTTGATCATAAGCAAAGATGATGTGTGAGCAGTCAGCTAATCTAATAGCATGAGCCGGATCTATCAAACTATGTCCTATTTTATGAAAATCATATTCAATGACGTTGGTGAGCACATGCATATTTTCTTGATTAATAAATGCCTGCCCTGTTGTTATTACATGTTCGCGGGCATTGGAACTAATTTTAATGATGATGAGCAAGATCATCCCAGCGATAAAAAGCGATATTACCGTGTCTCTCAAAATGTTCATTTGCTAATCCCATTTGTCTTAGTCTGTGTAGAAATAATGATAAGAAAAAAGTTTTTTTAATTCAATCGATCGAGCAGGCATTTCAACGAAGGCCTCAGATGAAATATTTATTAGCATCCTTTTAAAATAGGTGCGCGAGTTGGTTGGCACGTCAGGAGTTTCCAGATTGACATAATTTACCGAAATGGTAATTGAATAGAGCGTTACGCCTGATAGAGTATCAGTCTGGGTGAAGCCATTAAAATCATCTATGTCGTCGAAAAAGGGATAGTGCTCTCCCGGATCAGGGCCGAGGTCTTCTGAATAGACAAATGAGCTGGGAATAGTAGCTGCTTTATTCTCATCAAATCTTAAGCCTTCCGCGGCCTCGATAAATTTTTGTGCAATGGCCAGAGCATCTAAGACTTCCTCGCTTTGATAGAGAACTTTTTGATTTTGTACAATGGATGAATTGAGCGATAGGGCGAAAATAGAAAGCAGAAGAAGCCCGCCGATTATTAATATCATGTCTCCTGAGTGCATTTTTATCCCACAATTAAATTATTCGTACCACGATAAAATGTTAAAAGTAAGCAAACTATGGGCATTGTTTCTGACATTTTCCACCGTCTCACAGCTATATTGAATATCTGCATTTCCTCTCATTCTTGCTTGCTTGTCACTGCCGCCGAGAATTACGCCTCCGATAATTCTATTGGTCCCCACCGAATTGAAAATTTCCGGCTTAGGCCCAATAACAATTACCAATCCATACCAGAAAAAATTGCCTGACAAAGTCAAGGTACCATCGATAATTAAAAGTCCATACCCGACAATGCCGCCAGAAAACTTAAGGTCACCTTTGCCATATAAAATAACTGGACTTTCCTGACTACCATATTCAGTTGAAGTATAGGTTCCTGATGGCAGATAATAATCAGCACTGGTTATAAATGGCTCGATATAATTAGACGGATCTGAAGTTTCTCGGACATGAACACTTGGATCTGCCCCGAGTCCGATCACATGATCCTCCATGGCATCTGCTAACAAATCGTTGGTCATATTGGTGCTATCCGTACCTGAGGCGATCGCCACGCCGGGCAAACTATCACAAGAAGAAGATGGGTTCCCATTAAAATCGTGGTTGCTGCCATCAATCAAAGGAGAACCTCCTAAATCTAATACAGGATTCGGTCCTGGGAAAGCAATAGCAGCAATCACTTCAGGTAATGCGAATGTCGAGCTTAATAAAGTGGTTTCCATGGTGCTGCTTTTTCCTTCGTAATGGGCGACAACTTTCACTTGTATCGTATCTCCAATCGCTGTAATTGAAGAATTCGCTCTTATGGTAACTGTGTCTATTCCGCCTTCCATATAGGCGTTTGACTCAGGAAAAATGCCGCGAAGATTCTTGTTGCGATAAAGTTTCCCCAGGTAATTTTCCATAGCTGATCGCGCCAAATTTTTGGCTGTTATCAAACTATAATAGTTGCTTGAATTAGCAATTGCTTCTAATGACCTGTCATTTAAAATTTGACTTAAAAAACCGATCAATATGATAAGGCCTAACACTATCAATAAGGCTACTTTTCCCATTTTTCATTCATCATATTTTTAAATTTGGCTGAAAAGCCCAAAATTATTTGGTCAATAATTGAGGCTTTTGGGCACAAAGGTTTTTTCCCAATAAGTACTACTGTACTCATTATTTATTTTATATTGGCTTTCTAAAGTAAGCTGTACTTTAATGCCGCGAATTTTATTCACTCCACTGATATCTGATAATTGACTGTAATTGATTTGAGTCCTACTCGAATCATAATATATCATGTTGAAAGACACGATGCCCAAACCGATTTTAATGGCCTTTTCATTATTAATACGACGGTACAAATATTGAATGTTGGGATTTGGTCCTTGTGTCTCTCTGTTTTCAATAAAATAATACACGGAATCCATATCGCCATCATTGTCGAAATCGCTGTACCAATAACAGCTGGTTGAGCTGAGAGCGCCGGCTTTGAATTTTGGCGCGGGCTTTCTAAAGCCGATTTTTGAAAAATCAAAATTTATTATTTCTGCCAAATCTACTATGCTCTGTTGCGTATTATTTACTAAGGTAGATTGATAAGTTGCAGTGGTAACATTGGTATTGAAGGACAACGCTACCAAAATAAAAAATCCAAATAAAAGGATGGAAATGACTAAACCGATGATGTGATTCATGTGATTGTCCTATTTGTAATATGCTACAACCGTTGAAATAGTCAGCGAGTCAGGATTGCTCATGAATTTTGGATTAGTTACAATTATCTTGACCCGCTTTAAAAAAGATCGTTGCACAATATCGGTTTTAGGATCAAAGAGATTAGCATAACTGGCATTTACATAAAGATGAAAACCATCAATGCGTGGCGTATTCTGGATCACGGAATAATGATCATAATCGTCGATATCATCTTTTACTGGCTCGCTGCTGTGCGGACCAAAATCACTCGCCGGCGTCAATTCAAATGGTGTTCGGACACGCTGGTTGCCGGTCGTTTTTTCATCAAAAGCAAGCACAATAATCTCTTCCATCAACGATTGTGCCAAACCCAATCCAACGATTTCTGAATCATTGCTGACAAAGCCTTGATTGGTGGCTACAATCAAATTATTCACCTGCAAAATAGTAATTGATAGCAGGATGAAAGCGCCAATTAATAAAATGTTCTGCGACATGAATTGTACAATTAAGTCTTAAGTTAATAAATTTTTAGATATACATAAACTGCGTGGCTTAATTTGCCAAATGGTGTTGTTAATTCCACAGCGACTTCTGCCATGGTCGGTTCATCATTAACTGGATCGAGATTATTGAGCAAGGTAGTGGTGTAATAAGTGCTACCAAAGCCATAGTTTTCTTTAGCCGGCATGAGATCCTCCGCAGAAAGTGTTCCGGCTGAGGTTTTTGCTTTGAGCGATGAACCAGCGGCAGGTGGATTACCATTGATATCCCATACTCGAATATGAATAAATGCAGTTTGTCCCAACAGCAAGGTATCTACTGGTGGATTGACAAACACTTCATAGTGCAAAATCGGACCACCAAAAACTGCTTGCGTGGTCGCCCAGACTTTGGCTTCCTTGCCATTTTGATCACGGCCGTGAGTATAGGCAACGATAATGGCAATGCCATCATTTTCGACCGCATTGCCACAACTGTTGGTCACTTCACTGAACTCAAAATCTTCAAGAACTATCGGCAGATAATTACCCGGAGTGTTTGGATTTTCAATAGTATGAGGATTAAAATTTGGATCTTGTGGACAGACATAAGGTCTGGGTTCACCAGAAGCTAAGACAACGCTTCCCATACCTCGGGCATCGGTTTTGACGTCAGTGGTAATAACGCCTCCAGTGGTGGTGAAATAGGTGGTAGTTCCCATTTCGACAGGGTTATTGTATTTGTCACCGATCAGTACTCCGACATTATAATCAGTTACTTTATTCCAGCCAGGCAAGTTAAAATAATCCAGTGTCACAGTCAGGTGAGAGACGACATTGTGCGGATTGGTCGGATCAATCCAGATATAGGGTGGCCCTGAACGAATGGTCAAATTGGTCGTTTGGGCAGCCATGTCAGGCTGATTTACTAATTCAGCCCTAATTTCCACAGTGCCAGCTTTGGTTCCAGCAAGAAAACCAATACTTGCTTTTCCGCCAACGGTAGTGATAGCATCGGATTCGTCAGTTGGTTCGCCTCCAGCTACAACAAAACCAGCGCCTCCGCCGGGCCCATTTTGTAGGAAAAATTTGACTGGCACTTCATGTCCGATCGGTTGTCCCTGAACACCCAAAACAGTGGCGGTAATCACGGTTTGTTCTAAATTGCCCGTTTCCTTCACCCAGATATAATTTGGATTGGCTGAAAGCAACAGGCTTTGCGGCGAATTCAAATAAAATTGAACAGAGGTTGTTTTTACAAATCCTCCATACCTTGCCGTTACTGTGGCTAGTCCAGGCTGAGAGGCGGTACGCAAGAGAATTTTTGCCACGCCCTGTTCATCGGTAGTTGCATGAGTAGCAATATACCCTTTGTCAGCACTAAAGGCGATAGTAATTCCTGGTACGGCAATTTGCGATTCAGTCAATTTGAATTGAACTGTTATTTGAGACTCAGAAACGCCGTCTGCCGGCAATGAATCTGGATTGGCAGAAATGAGCATGGTCAAGCCGAGCAACTGAATTTGATGTTTGGCAACAGTGGACCCGAGAGTGGCTGTTATTTCATCGGTGATACTATTTTGGGCAACATCAGGAGTATAAGTAACCACGGCTTTGCCAGCCATACCTGTAATTGCATTTGCCTGAATGCTTCCATAACGAGCATTAAAGAAAATCGTAGCATTGGGCACAGGATTATTGTAATCGTCCAAAACGCTGGCTGTTATCTCGGCAGTCGAAAAGCCATCACGATATAGGGTAGTTTCACCAGCCAATTGCAGACCAGTTTGAAATGATGATTCGACAAAAACGACCTTAGCGGTATCGGCATAGTCGTGGAATTTAGCAATCACTAAAATATTGGAATCTGCAACTGTGGCGCTTTTCAATTCGGTTTGAGCCTTTCCCTCAGCATTGGTTGTTACCACACTATTGAGAATGGTGCCTTTGCTGGCATAAAATTGAATATTTGCATTGGGAATGGGCACATTAGTTTGTGAGGTCAGGATGGCCGTAAAATTTTGTTTGCTTGCCCCATTCGCCAGCAGCTTAGCCTCAGATGGCATCAACGTCAAAATGGGGGAGAGGAACTTAACGGAGGCTGTTTTTGCTATTTGTTGGAACGAAGCAGTCACAATCACATTTGGGTCAGCATTAAAGCTACTCTTCAATATTGCTTGCACTTTTCCTTCGGCATTGGTAGTACCTTTCGCCGGCGAAATGGTGCCTTCACTGGTTTGAAAATCAATTTCTGCCCCAATGACCGGCGTATTGTTGGGCAGAAAAAGTGAGGCGGTAAAATTCATTTGGCTTGTGCCATCAGCCGACAATTCACCAGATAAAGGCGATAGCTCTAATTCAGGTTCGATAAAACTGACAAAGGCAGTATCGGCAAAGGAATTTAAGGCAGCGATCACTAATACGTTTTCTATCACTTGCTTCCCGCTAATCAAAGCAGCTTGCGCCTGACCGTGTTCATTTGTCAGCGCGCGGCTGGGTGAAATTGTCCCGGCAGAAGAGGAGAATTTTATTTCTGCACCGATAATTGGCGTATTCTTTTGTGATTTCACTGAGAGAACAAAATTTTCCAGACTTGTTCCATCCGCTATGATATATGCCTGTTCAGGTGTCAAACTCATGTTTGGCGCCTCGTAACTAATGGACAACTGTCTTGTGAAAAGATTTCCATATTCTAAATAAACTGTGTCAGCCACTGCGGCGCTGTTGGCGGTTAAATACGTTTCTGCAATGCCTTGTGAGTTAGTGGTTATATTATTAACGATTGTCCCATAAGCAGCAGCCAAAGAAATGGCTCCATTTGCTATCGCTTTTTTGCTGGTGGTTTCTTTTAAAGTAATTTTCACTTTAGCTTTGGAAATTCCATCAGCCGGCAATGAAGTGGCATCTAACTCAGCTTTAAATGATACGCCAAGAAAAGTCATCTTTAAGCTGGCAGTGTTATCTCCCAAGGCGGTACACTTTTTCAAATCAATTTGTCGGTCAGGTAACAGCTTAAATCCCTGCACACTTAAATTCATTTTAAAATCGCCGATTTTAGCTTTAGGCATGCTGAATGTCGAATCAAGCACCGTTGCCGTTACAGTCACTTCCAGATCGGCTTCGCTGGCAATGCTGGTAATGGTACTGTAAGCTTTGCCGTTAAGTTGTGAATCAACCCGCTTCTCAATGCTGCCTGCAGTTGTTTGAAAATAAACCGGGAGATTAGCAGCCGGATTGCCGCCTGAATCATAAACGGTAGCGACAATGATAGCCGTCGAAATGCCATCAGCCAATAAGAAGGGTGAGTTCACTTCCAAATTATCAATTGTATCGGTGCGCGAGCCAATGATATCATCATTGTTGCTGCACCACATAAGCCCTAACAAGGCCGATATTATAAGCATTGCATATATTAACTTGACCATTTTTTTAATCCTTCACAATATTGCCGAATAATTTGATCGTTTTCAATTTCGCACTACTAAGTAGTCGCCAACTTGAAATTGCTTAGTATTATTGACTTTTTTCGCAACTGAAACATTATTCCGTGTTTCCAGAATTTGAACTATTCCGATAAATTCCATCCTGTGGTTAACGTCATCTTTGCGGACGACAGGATAATTTCTGCCAGCCAGCATAGCTGGATCGCATGTCTTCAGCCATTCGATCAGCGCTAATTGATTTTTTAATTTGAGAATTTTGCCAAATTGAAAATTGTATGTTTGAACTTCATTATTAATTTTAGCAATACTTTTTGGCTGATTCGCGGTGATATTGTCTGTAGAACTGATCGATGATGGCATGGCAGTGCTAGTGGACGAGGCGTTCAGCAAAACAGTATTGGAGGCTTGAACCTGGTCTTTTGATTGCGTAATCATTTGATTAGCAGGCGCCTCAAACTCCTTAAGCTTCAAATCATGATTTTCTACGATAGAATTTTTCAAACTCATCACATCAGCATTGGCAACCTTGCTTCGTTCAAAGACATTTTTTAACAGTGTGGCTTTGATGATAATGATCAGCTCCTTTTCGGTTTGTTCCAATGAATTATAACCGAACAAATAGGGAAATCCCAAGAACCACCAGGGCAAATCTTTCAGAATGGGAATGCCTTTCCGTATTTTATTTTTTTCAGTGGAATATAAGCCTGCGATGATTGTCTCTTCACCATCAAAAAGTTGAATAAAGGAATTGGCTTGTGATTTATTGATAATTGTGCTCACCACATCAGGATGAGCGGTACTTCTTTCTACATGAATCTTCAAAAAAATGATCGGCTGTTTTTGATTGTCTTCTTGTTGTGTATTTTCAAAAACAAACGGCGTTACTTTGAGAATCGTGCCAGTGCTGTAAAAGCGATCAATAATATTGCCAGCAAAATCCCGTTCTTTGATAGAAAAATCTTGTCCGACTTGAATGTCGCCTTCTTTTGCTTCGGTCACGACCACTTGAGGTTGTGCTAATACCTTGCCAATTTTTTTCGAGTCAAAAGCTTGTATTAATACATCCACATCAACACCAATCAGGCTTCTGCCGAGACTCGATTTTAACGTGAACATTTGGTTTTTGAGGTCTAAAGTTCCAATCTGATTGGCATCAATACCAACCGTTCCGCGATAGAAGGTACTCCAGTCAACGCCGACTTCAGTTAATAAATTTCGATCACCTTCGAAAAATATGGTTTCGATTTTTATTTCTCGGCTACCCGGTTTTAATTCGATATTATTATCTAACTGAACCGCTGGTTGCCCGGTAATGCTAGCTTCAGCTTGAGAGGCAGCGACAATTTCAAAAAATCGAGGCTTCTCTAGGTACCACAGACCTTTCCGGCTCAAGATGAGCCCTAAAGCTTTGCGCCACGGCAGGCTGCGGATATCGATGCCGATCGGTCCGCTGTGCTTTTGAGGATCGTAGATTGGCTTCTGCGTATATTGAATAGCATACTCGCTTAACAGGTCTAATGCCGTTGCTAAGTCAATGTCACTATAAAATGAAACCAACTCCTGTGGATTGTTGTACTCACTGGGGAGTTCATTCTGGGCATACGAAATGCAATTAAAATAGACCAGAATCGCTGCTGTGGTTAGTATAATTCTTTTTTTCATTGTTTGACTTCTTATTTCTGAGTTGTTAATATGACAGACTTATTTCCAAAAGTGCTATCAAATTGAAAAATAGCCTGTCCTGCTTGTGTGTTTAGATCAGCTAAATTGCCACCGAATATTTTGTCTCCTTTTCTTAATTTTATTAACCTTCCTTTTGCATCTTTCATCACTACGGAAAATGGTGTTATAGCTAAAACCTGACAACTTGAATTAATTTCGGGCAGAGTTGAAGCACTAGCTGGAGCAATGTTTTGTTGTGGCAAATGCATTTTGCTTGTTTTATTTGTTGGCGTTATTGTTGCCAATTTATTTTCTTCTGTGCGCGGCTTTTCCAGCACAGCTTTTTTATGAAATATATCTGCGACCTCTGTTGGCGTGCCGAAATCGCGATTTATTTCGGATATTTTGGGGCCTTGTGTGCGATCAAAACCATTCATTGATAAATTAAATGAGGCTTCATCAATGCCGGTGCGAAAACTATCATTATTCTCGGTATCAATTTTGGTGAGAGAAAGTGATTCAATTTGATAAAAAACTGGACCATTTTCCAAAAACCAAAGCAGTCTATAAATATCAGTAAACTTGCCGTTCCCGCTAAGTTCATATTTGCGTTTCATCATTGATTTAAAACCGTGTTCATCAATATAATCCATATTTAGTTTAATTGACGAATTTGTAGAAAACAATTCTCTTCTGATGTAATCAAATGTTTCGCCAGGCGATTCAAATGAGGCTAACGTTCCTTTATATTTCAAACTTATATAATGAAGCCGTTGATAATAGTTGATCAAATGAGTAAGGTCATTATTTAGGCTTCTCAATTCTGTGAGCCGCTTTGATTTTTTCTCTTCTTGCTTTATCAACTGCGTTTTGATTTTTCTTTGATATCCATAAATATAAAAGGTGCCAACGGCTAAAATAACGAGCCACAAAATTGAAATGATGATCGTATTTCGTATTAATTTGTCCATGGAAAATAACCGTCATGTGCTATTTAATATTTTTATTATCTTCGACCGCAGTGCTGTCGCTAATATCAGACAACTTGACATGTTTCTCGTTGAGATACTGATTGCTTAAATCGCATTCAATAGTCAGTTGAAGCAATTCTTCAGCCTGCTCGGTTTTTGTATCTTTCACTTTTAGAACTTTGCTGTCATTAATGTACCTCTCTAGCAAGGCCACTTGTGCCAGATTGGATAAGTCTAATTCAATTACCGCTGTTTTATTGGTTGAGCTAACAAATTGATTGACGTAAAAAAAACCAAGATCATTGAAAGCATTGGAAAAATCTTCGATTAAAGGCGTCCAGCGAGTTGTTGCACTAGCAAGCGAGTCGATCAGTGACGCGCCGGTCTCAATATTGGTAATCTCAAGCCGCAAACTGTCAACTTTATGTTCCACATCACCCAGCAAAGTTAACTCTTGATTTATTTTGTTTAATGAATTTTGTGTTTGATGAATTTCCTTGTTAATGGATATATTCTGAGCGTACAGAAAAAGCATTGTCAATAAAATCAAGCCAATAGCGGCAAAACCATGCCAGGCTATTACAAATTGGGACTGTTTCTCTTTGATGCGTCTTGGTACAAAGTTGCTTTTGTACTTTCTTACTTTTTTTGGTAATAAGTTTTTCATGGCCAGCGCGATGGCCGTCGTATAGGGCGAAACATTGCCAGCCATATTTTTCAAATCAGGCGCTAATAGTGTTTCTTCAGGTTCTAAGCTGACAATATCTAAATCGGGGAATTTTTCACGGAAAAAGAATTCTGCATTAACCTGAGCGATCTCTCCGGCTAATACTAATGTCTTTGGCGCATCGATTCCCTTAAAATCAAATTCATAAAGTATTTTTGAAAAAGCTGTTTCGCATATTGTCGCCGATTTGGAGCCAGTGTGAATAGTAGGTAATACATCCTCAATTTTGGGCCCCTTCATGAAAAATATTTTTGTGAAATTCTGAGAAAAATAAATGACAGAAAGATGATCCTGATCCTTTACATGTATCGCTTTGCTTAAAAATTCTGCCAGGGCAAATTCAACAGTATCAATTAAGCGAATGGGCGATAGCGGTCTACGAATTAGCTTGTCCGCTTGATGCAGCAGATTGGTGATGACCAGCGGATCGTTGTGAACCATTCCCAAACATGATCCATTGTCATGCAACACAAAATCAACATTAGGTAGGGAAGCGAATCCCTTATTTGTCTCATTAAATTCTTTGCAGATAAATTTTTTGATCTTATTTGCTTTTAATTTTTCATTAACTTGGAATGTCTTATAAAATACGCTGGAATTTTGAAGATTAAAAGCAATAGGACAGCCCGGAGGAGTCATTTTGGTTAACAACTCAATGATCACATCGATATTTCCGCGCGCCTGTGCCACATCTGAAGTTTGCTGCCGAGAAGAATTAAAATCCATACCAAAGGGATCATCAGCATCATTTATTTCAACATCATGTGAACCTGAGCTTTTGGCTTTCTCATCATCTGATTGAGGCGGTTCTAAAGCATCAAATAATTTGAATGACTCTAATTGCTCGATTCGGAACAGACCATGATTGTAACTTAGCAATGCGGCTTGAATCGATAAGCCGTCAATATTTATTCCTAAAGTAATCTTATCCATTTCTTTTTCCCGACTAAACTATTCGGCTGTCAGCAATTCGTGAATTCTTTTTTTATTATTGGCATAATTGTAGGCATTTTCTTTGGTAATCACTCGATTGCGATATAATCGGACCAGATCTTGTTCCATTGTCGTCATACCTAAATGCCCTCTTTCGCTGATCATTTGGTAAATTTCATGGGTATTGTTGTTTCTGATGGCAGCTTTCACCGAGCTGTCGACCAGCAAAACTTCTTTTGCTAGAACCAATTTGGCATCCACTGTCGGAACCAATTTTTGAGAAATAACCACTCTCAAGACATCAGCCAGCCGATTACGAACGCGGTCCTGCTCAATAGGCGGGCATTCAGCAATAATGCGGTCGATAGTTTCCACGGCATTGCTGGTGTGAAGGGTGGAAAAAACTTTATGACCCGTGTCGGTAATTTCCAAACAGGTCATAATAGTTTCCGGGTCGCGCATTTCACCGACTACGATAATATCAGGATCCTGGCGCAGTGCTTGAATAGCGCCATCTTTAAATGAAAGAACATCACGACCCACTTCTCGATGTCTCACAATACACGCCTTTGACTGATGAATTTGTTCAATAGGATCACCAATGATGACTATATGCCCAGGGAAGCTTTGATTATTGGCGTCGATTATGCTATCCATGGTCGTGCTTTTGCCGCTGCCAGTAATGCCGGTAATTAAAATCAGCCCTTGTTTTTCATGAGAAAGCGAAAAATAGGAGGAAATATTTGGCTTGAAACCTAATTGTGAATAGGGATAAATTTTGTCGGCTATTGCTCTCATATTTAATGCCAAATTTCCCATATCAAAATAAACCGTCGATCGCCAGCGCAGATACGAGCCATTATTCTGCAGCACATAGGAGAAGTCCGTTGCGCGCCAATCTAAAAGCCTATCCCATTGTTTATCAGTCAAAATGCTCTGGCAAATGATATTTGCCTGATCAGTTGTCAATGAGCCCAATTCTGGTTTTGCTTCTTTATTACCATAAATGCGAAACCATATGTGTCCTTTTGCCGTCGATCCACCAATTTCAATATCGGAAGCCTGAACCTGCCGCATCTTCATCAAGTATTCATTTATTTTTGTTTTGAGCGCGCCCAACTCATCGATACTGAGTAGTTTCAGCTTGCTTCGAATTAATACTTGTCTTTCCACATCGGTAGCATATTCTGGAATGCCATCTTGGATTTTGGCAAAAATCTCTTCTAACATATTAGTTAATGATTTCTTCATCATTGGATTCACTGATAGCAAAAATTTTGACGCCATCCAGCGCGTCTTTCATGGGAACGCTGTTCGAGTTCAGTTTCTTAATTTTTTGCATTATATCCTTAATTCGAAAAATTGATTCGGAAATGGAATGAAGCCTGGCATTCGCTCGGTCACCATTTTCTTTTAAGAGCATTTCAGCTTGCAAAGCTAAAATTGTCAAAGGATTATTTAATTCATGTTGCAGTGTCAGCACCATTTGATAGATAGTCTCTTTCCGCTGCAAGTTAATTAGTTTTTCTTGAGAGGCTATTATCAACTGATTTTTCTCTTTAAGCTCTTGATTAAGGCGTCTTAAGCTGTCATTTTGTGTCCGCAACGAATTGGCTAAAAACGAAGAGATAAAGTAAACCAATAAGAACAAACAAATAAATGATAACAAGGTCTTTGATTCAATTTTAGAGATATTGAGCGTCTTGAATGAATCCCCAAGTCCTTCAATCAAAGAAATTTGGTAGAGGTACGAAACACCCAATAATCCTAAAATGCTTAAAACAGATGCCAAAAATCCTGCCCGGCGCCCAATCGTGATGCTAGAGGTTAGTATAGGAATAAGATATCCCCATAAAAACGGGCTATTAATGCCACCAGTCATAAAAATTGCTAAAGAAAAAATGATAATATCGAGAAAATTGTGTATGACCGGGAAGAGAGAATTCGATTTAAAATTATCAATCCACAGACTGTAGGCAATGTTGAGCAGCGTAATCGCTAACAAGGTTAATCCAAATGCCTCCAGTTTAAATTGTGATCCGCTCAGGCTCATTTGAATAATGCCCAAGGAAAGAAAACTGACAGTGGAAAGCCATCGGACAGCGTTCCACCATTTCAGGGCATTTTCATAATTCTTTAAATTATCGGTAACCACGGTGACTCCTTCATTTTTGCTGTTGATAAATTTGTCGCTTCCTGCACCAGTCTTCACCACTGTTCAATTTAATTAATGATAGCATGTTGAACGTTATTTTTGCTATATAGACTATTGACAGCATTAATGATTTCCTGCCGTCGGAAAGGTTTGGCAATAAAATTGTTAGCCCCGGCGCGGATAACTTTTTCAGCGATATCGATGCCGCTAAAACCAGAATAAGCGATAATCTTAATTTGAGGCAAAATTTTCCGGACATTTTTTATAATATCTAAACCATTCAATCGGCCCGGCAAGACCAAATCGACTAACAAAAAATCATATTTATTATTTTTGATTTTAAACAATGCA
>CAZNDR010000059.1:0-13416 GCA_964571835.1 uncultured Cytophagia bacterium
TTGTTGGCACTGGAAAGAATAAAAGTACTTAGAGATGAGTGGCGGATTAAATACCGGGAACAAGAAGAAGCCTATAACCGGAAATTACGTGAATTAAAAATTGAGAAGACCTTCAGCCCTGATGAATATATCAAACTGGAACAGGATATCCGATTAAAGGAAAAAACGAAGGAAATTTTAAAAAGGTACCAAGAACAATATGAAGAGAAACAAAAGGAACGTACCGAACTTCTTCAGAAGCTAAATGAGAAACGCAGTGAGATTTTCAGAAGGCAGAACCAAATCTGTGAAGAACGCATTAACAATACACTGCAGGGTATTTTGAATGTAAAACTGGATTTCATGGGTTTAAAGGATGAATTTATTAATCATCTTGCATCTTATAAAACGGGAGTCTATCAGCAGCAATTGCGTAAAATTGCTGAGCATCAAAATTTTACCCCTGCGGTTTTGGCAAAGACAGTAAGGGAAGGCGAGCGAGCTTTAATAGAAAACTTTGAAATTACAGAATCAGCTGCATCTCAGCTCTATAAAAAGCTGGACGATGAAGCGCTTTTAAATCTTGAGGAATTTGAAATTCCAACGAAAATAACCATTGCCTTGAACGTCGGCTCCAAAGGAAATCCCAATTATAAAACCACGAATGATTTGTCTGTAGGTCAAAAATGCACCGCCTTGTTGTCGTTAATTTTACTGGAGAATAACGAGCCGCTCATCATCGATCAGCCTGAAGACGACTTAGATAAGAGTTTCATCTTCAGTGACATTGTTGCCAAACTTCGAAGAGAGAAAGAAAAACGGCAATTTATTGTCGCCACGCATGACGCCAATCTCGCTGTCCTGGGGGATGCTGAACAGATGATCGTGCTTCATGCCAGTGATAGATCGATTACACTGGATAAGTGCATTTCTGGCGCATCCATCGATGATGCAAGAGTTAAATTGGAAGTCGAACGACTGCTTGAAGGGGGAAAGGAAGCGTTTAATAAGCGAAGAGATAAATACGGTTTTTAAGGAGAAGAAAATGCTCACAGAAATCGAAATCTTTCGGATGATCGAAAACGATGAAAACTCTTATGTTGAGTTTAAGGATGATCGTGTTTCCAACAGAGACTTAGCCGAGGAAATAATTGCATTGAGCAATCATAAGGGGGGATATATTTTTCTGGGTGTTTCCGATGATAAACAAATAGTTGGTCTGACCAGAGATGACAATGAAGAAAGAATCATGAATATCTGTGACGATTCAGTATTCCCGACTGTTTTTCCGACGTATTATGAAACCAAAATTGGCGACTCTAAAATTGCAGTCATTGAATTAGAAGTTGGCAGTAATAAGCCCTATTGCATTCCAAAGGGTCAGCAAAAGAAATTTAATCCTGATGAAATCTATATTCGTCAGGGAAGTAAATCACGCAAGCTGAGAAGCCGAGATGAATTGCAACGCTTGTTTCAAGCATCAGCACACATTCATTATGAAATTATTCCGGTCGCCTATGCCGGTATTGAAAACTTTGATTTAGAATCAGCGACTAAATTTCTAAATGAGAAAATTAGGCAGGTTTCAATGGCTTCAGGCGATCCGGAGACAGCGTTTAAAAATCTCGACTTGTTAGTTGAAACGGACAAGGGACTACGGCCAACAATTGCCGGTCTGTTGCTTTTCGGCAAAAGTGAAATTAAGAAACTTCTGCCGCAGGCTGGAATAACCTGTGTAAAAATAAACGGTCACTCAAAAGCAGACATAAAGAGCGATCATAAATTTTTTAATGAGAACTTGTTTGCCAATTTTAACAGCGCTTGGAATTTCTTTAACATGTACAACACAAAATCTTACCGGATAGAGGGCAAAACACGAATTGACAAATTGGCCTATCCTGATAATGTCTTTCGTGAGATATTAGCCAATGCCTGTATTCATAGGGATTATACTATTGCCGGCTCGGAGATCATGGTTTGGATATTTGAGGATCGAATCGAAATTTCCAGTCCGGGACGGCTTCCCAATACCATCTCAATCGAAAAAATGAAGAACGGCGCTAAATATCATCGCAATCCGATATTGGCACAATTTTTTGCCTATGACGGTATTGTCGAAATGCTCGGTCAGGGTGTGCTAATGGCAAATATATGGCTGCGGGAGAATGGCAACCCTGAGCTCCAAATTGAAGAAATGGAGGAGGAGGTTATCGTAACTATTTTTAAGGGGTAAATGCCAAAAGTTGCTTAAGGGGGTATTTCCTAGGATGTTAATACCCTCTTCAGTTAAATTAGTACACTATTAAATTGGAAAAGATAGATGTCTCAAAAAGCCTTCATCACTAATACAACTACTAGGACGCTTAAAAAACGGTTGGAACAGCTCATCGAACACAGTCAGGAGCTGAAATTTCTGGTGGGCTTTTTCTACTTTTCCGGCTGGCAGGAATTATATCAATCGCTGAGAAACCGTGAAGATTTGACCATAAAAATTCTGGTGGGATTGGATATCGACAAAAAATTGGGCGGTACAATTGAAGTCGCTGTTTCTGAAATGAATCATTCCAACGACGAAAAGGTCGACCGCTTCTTTGTTTCGCTTGCTAACGCGCTCAATACCGATGAGATGGATATTGAGGCGTTCTATGAGCAGATCGGCTTTTTCATCGATTTGTTGGAAAGCAATCGTATGATGATTCGGAAAACGGCAGAACCCAATCATGCCAAGTTGTACCTTTTCAAAATCAAGGATGCCTTGCAGGGCATAGCCGATTGCAAGTTTATTACTGGCAGCAGCAATTTGACGCGCACTGGCATCATGGAACAAAATGAATTCAACGTGGAAATCGGCGACTATGGCACGGAAGAAGCCGAAGCCTATTTTGATGCGCTCTGGGAAACTGCCCTGCCAATCACCGAGCACCTCGACCGCAAAGGCTATTTGCTCGATTTGATACGCAACCGCACGCAAGCAGCCATAGTAACGCCTTTCGAGGCGTATGTGCTGGTTTTGAAAACCTTCATCGACCTAATGGAGCAAAAGACCGTTAAACCACAGGTCATACGACTGCTGGAGAAAAAAGGCTACAAGACCTACGCCTATCAACTCGACGCCGTCAATCAAGCTTTAACCATTATTGAGCATTACAACGGCGTCATTATCGCAGACGTCGTTGGTTTAGGCAAGTCGGTGATTGCCTGCATGGTTGCCAAGAATCTCGCTCAGCGCGGCATAGTGCTTTGTCCGCCAGGGCTGATTGGAGATAAAAATGGTAAATCGGGTTGGCGTAAATTCATGCACGACTTTGAGCTGTATGATTGGGAGTTGCGCTCTTCCGGCGATCTTGAAGGCGCCTGCGAATTCTTGAAGGAGCACGGGGATGATATTGAAGTGGTAATTGTTGACGAGGCACACCGGTTCCGCAATCAGGACACGCAGGATTATGAATTTTTGAGCACTATATGTCGTAACCGGAAAGTTATCCTGTTGACGGCGACGCCATTTAACAACAGTCCCGCGGATATTTTTTCACTTTTGAAATTGTTCATTATTCCCGGCAAGTCGAAGATTACCTTAGACAATAACCTGGAAGCTCGATTTTCGATTTACGAAGCCACATTTCGAAAACTATCCTATATCACCAAGAATCACAATTCTGTAGATCCTGCCAAACGTAAACGTGCCGAATCCTATTATGGAACGCTTTTCGAAAATCTGCCGATCAACCTTGCTAAGGTGCATCAGCGGGCGCAGCATCTCGCCGCACAAATTCGTAAAGTGCTGGAACCGATACTGATTCGGCGCAACCGCATCGATCTGAAAAATGACCCGCAATACAGCAGGGAAGTGACGGAACTTTCCGAAATCGAGAATCCGCACGAGTTGTTTTTTGAATTGACGCCGGAGCAATCTGCTTTTTATGATGAAGTCGTCAATGACTTTTTTGGTGAAAATGGTCGCTTCACCGGCGCAATTTACCAGCCGTTTATTTATGAAAAGCGCAAAGCCGTCGATGCCGGAAAGCTCGACGAAGCTGCAAACCGCGCCTACCAACAGCAACGTAACTTGTACGATTTTATGAGACGATTGCTGGTGAAACGGTTCGAAAGCTCATTTGGTGCGTTTCAATGCAGTATCAACAATTTCGAACGAGTACACGAACGGGTGCTCCAGTTCATTGAAAATTCCAGCGGTCGTTACATCCTTGACCGAAAGCTCGTCGAAAAAATCTACGAGAGCGATATCGACGAAATCGAAGAAGCGCTTGAAGACTTTGCCAAACGTCTGGAAGAAAATAAAGCGCCGAAGAATGACCGCGTCTATGTGGTGCCGGAATTTGATTCTCCCGATGCGTTCATAACAGATATCAAAGCTGACCTTACGTTGATGCGAGAGATAAAACAGAAGATGGCAAAACTCGACTTGCTTGCTGTCGACCCGAAAGTAGTTCGGTTGGCGGAAGAGGTGAGGGCAGTATTGAAAGAAGAACCCCATAACGGTGAACCTCGGCGAAAGGTCATCATTTTTACAGAGTATGTCGATACGGTGCATTATCTGCAGCCGATACTCGAACAAGCTTTTGCTAGACAGGTGTTGTCCATCGACGGCGTTTTGACTGCAATCCGCGCAGAACAGATGCTGTCAAATTTTAACGCCAGCATAAAAGCCGATACGCAGGATGACACATTTCAGATATTGTTGACGAGCGACAAACTTTCGGAAGGACTTGACCTCAATAGAGCCGGTGCCATTATCAACTATGATATTCCCTGGAATCCGACCAGGGTCATACAAAGAGTTGGCCGTATTAATCGAATCAGCAAAAGGGTTTTTGAAAAGCTGCGTATCTACAATTTCTTTCCCACCGAGCAAGGTGCAGATATTATCAAGAGCCGCCAGATCGCAGGCCAAAAAATGTTTCTCATCCATAACATCCTCGGTGAGGACGCCAAGATTTTCGATGTAGACGAAACGCCAACCGCTTCTGAATTATTCAGACGCATTAATCAAAATCCCGAAGAAAATGAGGAAGAAAGCCTGCTAACAAAAATCCGAAGAACCTATGCCCAGATTATAAAAGACCACCAGCAGGTAATATCTCGCATTTCTCACCTTCCGTCACGAGTGAAGACAGCTAAGGCATTTGGTGAGAATCGACTCATTGTATTCAAACGAAAAGGCTTGGGTCTCTTTATTCAAGGAATTAGCGATACGACACGGGATAAGCCCGAAGTAGAACCACTTCTATTTGAAGAAGCCTTGCCGTTTTTTGAATGCTCAGGCGACGAACCCCGCCTGCAACTAAGCAAGCGGTTTTGGCCATGTTATGAGCTTATAAAGACAAACATGGAGATTTTCAAAACGCCAAAGAGTGAGATTTCTCTTGAAGTGAAGGTACAAAATAATCTTCAAAGTGCTTTGCGTTTTTATAAACGTGAATTAGAACCATATCTTCCCTTTATTCGGATTCTCATTCAAGATTTGCGTGAGTATCGGACTCTCTCTAAATACACACTTCGTCGACTGGCAAATAGGGATTTGAAGCCAAATGACGGTAAAGCATTGCAGGCTTTTATCAAAGAATTGCAAGTTGTGCGCGGTCATCTTGGTGAAGATTATCTTGAAATCGTACAACAGAGACTTGGCTCAATGAAGAGCGAAATTATCATTGCGATTGAAAATATTCGGTAAGGATTAATCCGCTAACATGCAATTATTTTAAGATTTCACCAAAAATCGGGGCAAGCAATAACAAAAGCACAAGTATGGAATTAGTAAATTTAGCCTTGCTGGATTAACAATTGAGGATACAAGCAAAATGCCCATTAAACCAATTTAGCAGAAATATTCAAACGAGCAGTTTGCATTGAGAATCAAAAAATACTGTTTGAATAGAATTGTTGTCTAAAATAGCTGAACGACCCACTAATATAATTTGAAATTTTAATTTTATGAATAATTGCACTTTTGCTCAGGCTTAAGCGTTTTCGATGTTGAAAAGTGCATTCTCACCGGAAAAATTATTGAACGCCAGAAAGATTGGCGATCCAGCATAACAAAATATTGTGTTGCTGAGTCTAAGGTTAGTGGAACTTTATTGAAGCTATTGCGAAATTTAGCCCTACATGAAAAATTTCAAAATTTTGCAGGCAAGCGATGAAGAAAGTCTTAGCCAAAAACGAAATAGAGTTAGAAAAGTACCGGCAAACACTGTTTAACTCAAAAGAGGCGTATCGCCGAGAACAAGCCAAATTGCCCTTTGAAAAAAAAATAGAAATTGTCATGAGGCTTAACAGATTTGCCAGGGAGTGGAGGCGAGCTTAAAAACTATCAAGCTATTTCTCACTTCACTCAAAAAGAGCTCTCGGAGAGATCCATGGTGATGAATTTTTTCAAGGAAAGATAGTCTGTTATAGTAACGAACTTTTAACATGTCCAGAATTATTAAAAGAGTCGAAAGAATTACAATAATAGTCCCACCGCAGTTGAATCAAAAATGTAATCGCTCAATTAGTTAAGGCTTTATATTTTCTTTCAAAAGAGTTTGTCACATTATGAGGAGCGAAGCGACGAAGAATCTGTGACCACCGACTTATGAATTCTTCTAATGTTATTTGGTCAGAGATTCTTCACTCCGCTATGCTTCGTTCAGAATGACAACCACTAATTTTTATATTCGCTATAAATTATTGAGTGGATACCAAAAATTTACATTTCAGGGGTCAGGAATGATTTCTTTGGATGAAATTATTAACAGATTAGATTTGCAGCCAATGCCTGAAGAAGGAGGTTTCTATAGAGAAACATATCGAGCGGAAGAAATTATACCGATGCAGGGGTTGCCATCGAGATACAAGTCGTCAAAAAATTTTTGTACAGCGATTTATTACCTGCTCACTCCCGAAACTCGATCTGCCCTGCACCGATTACCTACTGATGAAATCTTTCATTTTTATCTCGGAGATTCAGTGGAAATGCTGCAGTTGTTTCCTGATGGGACTTCAAAAATAGTTGCCTTAGGTTCTAAAATCGAATTGGGTGAACAGCTTCAAGTTATCGTTCCTCGAAATGTTTGGCAAGGCACCATTCTTAAAAAAGGTGGGAAATTTGCTTTGATGGGAGTGACAGTAGCGCCAGCGTTTGATTTCTCAGATTATGAGGCGGGCGATAATTCACTTTTAGAAAAATATCCTGACAGAAAAAAAATTATTGAAAAATTGATTTAAGCTATTTTCGATAGAGCAAAACAAATGACTTTATTGCTATCTGGATGCTGCGCTCGATAAAGCCGTTTGCTTCATTCAAAGATAACAATGGTCTTGTTTATTTATTTGCCTTTTTACTGCCTGCTAAATGCTCATGATGTTGGTGGCGGATTTTCAGGCGACTGGAGGAGTTTTCCATATGAATCAAGCAGCAACCGGTTTTCTGAACAAGTATATAGTGCCGCCTTTAACGGCGTTGGGAGAAAATTCATATTTGTCAGCAATTCGCGCCGGAATGGTGGCGGTGGTTCCCTTAACAATTGTGGGCAGTGTGTTTATTATCATTGCCTATTTCCCTGTCAGCGGCTGGGATAAGATGATCGAACCTTATAAACATCTGCTGGATATACCAGTAAATGCCACGTTTGGGCTGCTGGCAGTTTTTGTGAGTTTTTCCATCGGCTACGATTTGGGAAAGCAGATGAAACAGGAAGCAATAGTCAGCGCCTCACTCTCCACTTTAATTTTTCTGCTCATTCAATTTAGACTGGAAGATGGAACTATTTCCATGGAAAATCTCGGCTCCAAAGGCTTATTTACCGCTATCATTATTGCCTTTATTTCAGTTCGAGTACAAAAGTTTTTCACTGATAGAAATCTGGTATTGCGGCTTCCCAAGAACGTCCCGGCGATAGTGTATGAATCATTTGTTTCATTAAGCCCTCTATGTTTCCTGCTCCTATTTTTTTGGTCAATCCGTTTCGTCATTGGTATTGATATTAATGAAATAGTTCAGACCATATTCCGACCAATCGTTTTTGCTTTCAACACCTTGCCCGGCATTTTGCTCTATGCTTTGTTGGTAACCATGTTATGGTCGGTTGGCATAAACGGTGATAATGCCATGGATGCCATTGTAGCACCAATTTTCCTGCAGTACCTGACGATGAACGTTACCGCCATGACTCAGCACCAGCCGTTACCGTACATAACCGCCTATGGTTTTTTTACCACTTTTGTCAATGTCGGTGGAACTGGAGCAACCATTGGACTGGCATTAATTATGCTGAATTCCAAAGAACCCGGATTTCGGAAAATAAGCCGCTTCTCGTTGCCGACTCAGATATTCCAGATCAACGAGCCTATTTTCTTCGGATTCCCTATTGTTCTCAACCCGATTTTTATGGTTCCCTATATTTTGAATGCACTTTTTCTTACTACCGGAACCTATTTGCTGATGTATTTTGATTTCATAAATAAACCAGTTATCAACGTCCCCTGGACTACTCCGCCAATTTTGGGTCATTATCTCGTATCGGGCGGCGACTGGAGAGCGGCGGTTTGGGGCGTTATTTCTCTGCTATTAGCCATGGCGGTCTATTTTCCTTTTGCCAAGGTGGCCGAAAGGCAGCGTCTTAGTGCCGAAGCCTCAGGAATCCCGCTCCATTAGTAATTTGATGGAATCGTTTGATCGCATGGTTGGATTGGCTTATCGAATAGCTAATTTGTTTCGGGGAAGTAATAGACCAGAGCGCCGCATTGTTAGATGAACTCATTAATCTTGAACATCAGCACCAATACTTTTCCAAGGCATTTATTATTGGCGTAACAGGTCCGATTGAGGTGAGCAGAGTTGGAAAGACCCAAAGAAAATATTACCAATATTGATGAAACAGAATGAACCAATAATTGAAAATTATATTGCCCAGAAATGAATTTTGGCAAATTGAAAATTAAATTTTGCTCAGCTAATTTTTTGAACTCAAGTTTTTTATTAAAAAAATTATTCGTAGTTTGTTTTACAATTGCTTTTGCTTGGATATCGCTTGGTCTGTTAAGTTTCCTAATCCCACTTTCGTATTCAGATCCTAAACCATCAATTGTTTTTCTGGATCGACAGGAAAATATTTTAAAAGTCAACCTTGCGCCTGATGACATGTGGCGGCTCCCTATCAAAACGAACGATATTTCTCCCCAACTAAAAAAGGCAGTGCTGGCTTATGAAGACCGACATTTTTACTGGCATTTTGGAGTTAATCCCCTTTCGATTGTTCGGGCGCTTGTGGCTGATATTAAAGCTGGAGAAATTGTCCAGGGCGGTTCGACTATCACCATGCAAGTGGCACGGCTGATTGAGCCCAAACCGCGGACTTTTCCCAATAAATTGATCGAAATTTTCCGGGCGCTACAATTGGAACTACATTATTCAAAAGATGAAATTTTAACTAATTATTTTAACCTGGCGCCTTATGGCGGCAACATTGTTGGCGTGGGCGCTGCCTCATATTTTTATTTTAATAAGCATCCTAAACAATTAAGTTTAGGTGAATGTTGCCTGTTGGCAGCTATTCCCAATTCTCCGAATGCACTACGCCCGGATGTCAATAATATTTCAGCCAGCCGAGCGAGACAAAAAGTGCTGGAAATACTATTCCGTCAGCACAAAATATCGCAGCAGGAAAAGAGTGAAGCTCTATCTGAGCCGCTGCCCGTCAGTCGCTTTTCTATGCCTTTTGAGATTCCGCATCTATCCACCATGCTTTGGCAGAACTATCCGCTGCAAGCGATTTTCCAAACAACCATTAATAGAGAAATGCAGCGCCAGGCTGCTGCGATATTGTTTAATCACTTATTAGTCTGGAAAAGGAAAGGCATCAGCAACGGAGCAGTAGTCATCATCGAAAATGAAGATCACCAGCTTCGTGCGCTGGTTGGCTCCAATGATTTTTTTGATGCCCAGACTTGCGGCCAGGTCAACGGAGCGATAGCACTGCGCTCCCCTGGCTCAGCCCTAAAGCCCTTCATTTATGCGCTGGGAATGGATAACGGTATCATCTCACCAGAAAGTTTGTTGTACGATGTGCCGATAGAATATTCGGGCTACCGACCTGTCAATTATGATGATACCTATCATGGTGCGGTCACCGTTAGAGACGCGCTGACACGTTCGCTCAATGTACCAGCCGTTAATCTTAGTGCAGCATTAGGCGAAGATGGCATTTATTTCTTTCTAAAAGAAGCTGGCATCTCTACGCTGCCTAAATCCCGGGACTATTACGGACTTTCTCTGATTTTAGGTGGCTGTGGCGTCAACCTATTAGAATTGACCAACCTGTACGCCGGATTAGCGAATGGTGGGAAATTTAAACCAGTACGTTATTTGATGAATCAACCGGTATATGAGGCGAAAGAATTGCTCAGCGATGGTGCCTGCTACCTTTTATCTGAGATACTCAGCGACTTGCGCCGGCCGGAATTGCCGGCAGTTTGGGAAGCTGCGACTAATTTGCCCAAAATTGCCTGGAAAACAGGCACTTCCTACGGGCATCGAGATGCCTGGAGCATCGGCTACACGCCTCGGTACACCATTGGCGTCTGGGTGGGCAATTTTGATGGCAAAGCTGTCCCCGAATTGATCGGTGCCGAAGTAGCTGCGCCGATCCTTTTTTCTTTGTTCAATGCCATCGCTGATCCTGCAGAAAATAAGTGGTTTGTTCAACCATTAGGTGTGAGCCGGCGTCAGGTGTGTGCTGTCAGTGGTATGCCTCGGTCTGACTACTGTTCTTCTGCTAAAGAAGAGCTTTATTTGCCTGGCATCTCGCCTCACCAGCCTTGCACGATTCATCAACAAATTTTAGTGGATAAAAAAACCGGCACCAGATTATGCTCCCACTGCCGCAAAGGGAAAAAATACGATGAGATAATCGTAGAAAAATGGCCGGCTGAAATTGCTACCTGGATGGAACGGAATGGTTATTCCCTTGATTATATTCCTGAGCATTACCCAGCGTGTCCCAAGATACTCGCCGGAAAAGAACCGATCATTCTTTCGCCAACCGCCGATACGGAATATAAAATCCGTCCGGCGGTTGACATCAAATATCAAAAAATTCTCCTTGACGCCACCGTTTCCAACGACACCAAAACGATTTACTGGTTCCTCGATGGTAAGCTGATATTTTCTGGACAACCAACCCAAAAAGCCTTTTTCACGCCTGCCAGCGGAAAACATCGCGTCATTTGCAGTGATGACCAGGGTCGATCAGCAGAAGTTGAATTTAGTATTAATTGAGCTGTGACATTTTTTCATCAGGCTCGATTTTTAATTTGTGACCATAGCTTCAGCATTTATTCTTTGCTAAAGTTTTTCGCTCTTTTTACTGTCTCTTCGATCAATTCATTAGAATAAACAGTCAAAATATTTTTGGCTGCCTGAGGATTTTCTTGGTAAAGGTAGATTACTTTTTTCTCAAAATGTTGTTGATTAGTTAACGTCTGATTTTCCAGCTTTTCCCAGCCTTGCCGCACCAACTGTATTCGCTCTGCATAATCTTCATCGACCCATTGCGCCAGGTGAACATAAGTCCAAAAAGCATGAGTTTCCGCTTGATCATAATAAGATGCCGGTGGTTCAAAATGATGGGTCAATGCTGACTGCCAGTCATCGTAACAAAAGCCCTCCGGTAATTTATTCATGCCAAAATACCAGGGCATAAATGCTTGAGCATCCGGCCGACGCGGTGCCAGCCACAGGACCGCTCCGATGTCCACCGGTAGCCAGTGGCGAAGCTGGGCAATAAAACCATATTGCGTCGATCCAGCACAAATTGTCGAGTGATTGAGCTGATAGGGATTTCCCTGGCTGTAGTGCTGGCTGTTATCCAATTCAGTTCCTTCGTAATGATCTCGTAGCACCGACATCAAATCAGGCAAAGAGATTTTTTTTTCCGGTTTGAGTGAAAAGGGAAAGCAATCATTGATCGCGAAATTTTTGCCGGCGATCAAATTAATCCCACGCCACATGCGATGAATATTGCCCTTGCTTTTCAAATTGTTTGTATCTGAGTAAGCTCGCGCAAAATGGAATTTTCCATCATGAGCTGGATTGTACCAGTTATTTTTGGTCGCATATTCAATCAGATCAGCGGCGCCCAAAAAATTAGTGGTATCGGAGAGATCGATTTCTCCGATGGTGTAATAATTGGGAAGCACGGCCACGTGATCATCGGGCACGCGCTGCGCAACCCAGTGTTTGCCAAATACAGCAGCCAATAGCCAGCCTTCATTTCGATCGGCAATCACATAGGTTCGCCCTGACGAGCCATAGCCAAATTCTTCAATTAATTGGCCAGCAATTTTAACGCCGTGTTTGGCTGATTTTGCTCGTTCTGCCACCAGACGGCGCAGCCAATAAGTGATGCCGCCATCTTTCAACTCACTATTTTCCTGGCGCGAAGCGCAAGCATCTGAGGCAATGGCAACTCCCCATTCGTTAAGATAGCTATCAGAAAATTCCATCTCTGGCATCTCCAACCAAAGGAAGGAATTTGTTTCTGCGACCTGCGGAATTACTGCTCCATTGATAGTCGTAATTGTTTCTCCTTGCTCATGTTTGAGCCGTGGCACTTTGTAAAAGTTAACCAGTTGATCACCGGCATCATCTTCGTTGTGAGCAAACATCACTGAACCGTCCAGCGAGGCGTTTTTCCCAACCAAAATGGAAAAACAATTAAACTCACTTTTAGTGGCATTTTGGGCATATAAACTTTTTATCGAAACAAAATTCAAAATTAAATAAATCGATAAAATCACGAGTAGGCTTTTTTTCATTCCTTTTCCTTTCAATTTATTGGGCTTGTCACATGTTTGTTTTTCAAATGATAATAAATTTTATTGAAATGTCCAAATGAAATTTAATGATTTTTCAATTGCTATTCATTTGTTTCATTTGGAAAAAAATCTGGTGAAGTGAATATTGAAACGACCAACTTTCAGCTACAAGCAAGCCATTGACAACTGTGGTAAAACCTCAGTCTCTGGTGGACGATCAGCCTCCCGCAGGTTCCAAACCTGCGGGAGGCTATCTTTTCCCAGCTGAAAGCGAGGGATTACCAACTGTGCCAATTAACACTTGACAAATTTCCGTCTTTTATTTATATTAGCCAAACATAAAATGCAGTTAGGGCTTTCGATGAAAAAAGTTTCTTTTCTATTAATGCTGATCTTGCTAATAAATTGTATCTCCACTCAGATGCATCACGAGCGTGAAACACGCCGACCGTTTGATCCGGCTGAATATAAATTTGTCAAATTAGAAGGTAGTGCCGAAATCAGCGGGCAAATTTTTATTCCCCAAAAAGACGGCAGTGAAGAATTAGGATCGCAGTGTACCATCACACTTAATCCGGCTACAGCTACTCCGAAGAATTTTTCATTAAAACTGTACAAAAT